>CAXGCE010000280.1:0-3889 GCA_964007795.1 uncultured Alphaproteobacteria bacterium
CGGTTTAGGTCAAATGGGCGGCTCCAGATTTGCCGCGGAGACCGGCGTAGTCGTTACGGCAGCGGAGCACCGTACTAGCGATGGTTTGGTTGGCACCATGGCGATGTCATTGACACAAGAACGCCCCACGCCTATGCGGCCGATAGTGATGCTCGATGTATTTGCTCTCATCGACCCAACGGCGAAAGTCCGCGAGCACTGTGGCTTGAGCGAAGCTGCGATCCCCTAAGCTTGCCGAGAGATGAAGCGATGAAGATAGGACTGTTTGGCGTCAATATGGCGCAGGACGACGCGCCCAAGAGCCTTCTGCCGTTGGTAGCGAGGATTGAAGCCATGGGTTTTGAATCAGTCTGGACCGGCGAGCATGTGGCCATCCCCCAGGACTACGTCTCGCGCTATCCGTATAACAACACGGGAAGGATTGGCGTGCCTATGGAAACCCCGTTCACCGATCCACTGATCACTCTTTCTTTCGTGGCGGCCCATACCACGCGGCTGCGCCTGGGTACAGGCATCAATATACTGCCGCAATGCAATCCTTTGTTGCTGGCAAAACAGGTTGCCAGTCTCGATCATCTCTCAGGCGGCCGGTTGCTGCTGGGTCTGGGCGTCGGTTGGCTGGCTGAGGAATTCAAGGCCATGGGCGCACCATTCGGAAACCGAGGAAAGCGTTTTGATGATTATCTCACCGCAATGAAGAAGGTTTGGTCCGGCAATTTGGTCGAGTATCAAAGCCAGTTCTTGGATTGGCACGGTTTCAAGAGTTTTCCGTTACCTAATCAGCGTCCCCATCCACCCATCATCATCGGTGGGCACAGCATGGCGGCCTTGCGGCGCACGGTCGCTATGGGAGACGGTTGGTTTGGTTTTGCCCGGAATGCCGGAGAGTTAGGTGAAATATTGATAAAACTACGAGCGACAGCCAGTGCAGCGGAGCGCGATCCGGACAGTATCGAAATTACCTCTCTGTGGCGCGATTACAAGAGCGGAATGGAAAGTCTCGAAACCTTTCGCCAGCTTGGTGTAAGCCGTCTGTTGGTGCCCTTGGGACTTTTGGAGCGGGGAGATTGCGAAAAGAACCTAAACCGTCTGGAAAGTGACGTGCTAGCTAATCTATAACCGGCCGCTTTGGCATGGATTTGAAGCACCGCCATAGCAATTGCCGCGGGCACCGTGTCTGTGTAGCGTCTGGTCATGTATGACACCCTGACTATCGCTGCCATCGCCAGCACCTTCTTGCTTGCCGGTACAGTAAAGGGTGTCATTGGTTTGGGCCTGCCTACAGTCAGCCTAGCCATTTTGACCGTGCTTATCGACATTCCCAGTGCCATGGCGTTATTGCTGGTACCATCTTTCGTGACCAATTTTTACCAGGCCTTGGTGGGTGGCCACGGTTTGATGATCCTGCGTCGCTTATGGCCGTTCATGCTTATGGCCACGGCGACGGTATGGTTGGGGGCGACGGCTCTGACACGCATCGATCTCTCACTACTCTCCACTCTGTTGGGCCTGTTGATCACCACCTATGGCGCGATAAGCTTGGCGGGCATGCGTCCGGCCGTCAGGAGCAGCCGAGAGGTTTGGTTGGGTCCTGTCGCGGGCGCGGTCAACGGTATCCTCACCGGGATGACCGGTTCCTTCGTTGTGCCGGGTGTTATGTTCCTGCAAGCCATCGGACTGGCGCGGGACCAGTTGGTTCAGGCCATGGGCATCCTATTCACCCTGTCCACTCTAGCACTAGGCGTGGTCTTGGAGGCCAACAGTCTCTTGACCCTGGATCAAGGGCAAATGTCCGCCGCAGCCCTCGTCCCTGCCCTGGTCGGCATGGTAGTTGGCCAGCGCATCCGCCAGCTCTTGTCAGAACAACTCTTCCGCCGTGTCGTTTTCACGGCGCTGCTATTTCTGGGTCTCTACATTATTGCCAATGGAATTGGGAATTTGGCTTAAGCCGTCTTGGCCTCGACAAGATTGAGCTCCTCGATCATCCGCTCCCGCATGACGAACTTCTGTACCTTTCCGGTCACCGTCATGGGAAACTCGCTAACAAACTTGATGTAGCGGGGCACTTTGTAATGGGCAATCTGACCCCGGCAGAATTCCTTTATCTCCTGCTCATTCGCTGATTGTCCCTCGTGCAGCACGATCCAGGCGCATAGCTCTTCGCCGAACCTTTCATCTGGCACGCCGATCACTTGGACATCCTGGATTGCTTCATGGCGGTAGAGGTATTCCTCAATCTCCCGAGGGTAGACGTTTTCACCGCCGCGAATAACCATATCCTTAATCCGACCGACCACATTTCCATAGCCATATTCGTCCATTGTGCCCAGATCGCCAGTATGCATCCAGCCAGCGGCGTCGATGGCTTCGGCAGTCTTTTCCTCGTCACCCCAGTAACCCAACATGACGTTGTAGCCGCGCGTGAGGATCTCGCCAGTCTCGCCCGGTGCAACGATGCGGCCATCGCTATCCACGATCTTGGATTCCACGTGAGGAATGGTGTGTCCTACTGTACCCACCTTACGTTCCAGCTCGTCATCTACGGCCGTGTGGAAACTGACCGGCGATGTTTCCGTCATGCCGTAGGCGATAGTCACCTCGGTCATGTTCATCTTGTCAATAACCTGTTTCATGACTTCGATGGGGCAGGGGGAACCGGCCATGATACCCGTACGCAGGGAGGAAAGGTCGAAGCTGTTGAATTCTGGATGGTCTAAGGCCGCAATGAACATGGTTGGCACACCATAAAGAGCGGTACATTTTTCGTCCTGTATTGCTTGCAGTACCTCGGTAGGATCGAAACCCTCGCCGGGATAGACCATGGTGGCGCCATGGGTCAGGCAAGCCAGATTGCCCATGACCATTCCGAAACAATGATACAAGGGCACTGGAATGGCCAGATTGTCGTCTTCGGACATACGAGTTCCCTCACCCACAAAATAACCATTGTTGAGGATAATATGGTGGGTCAGGGTTGCCCCTTTGGGGAAGCCTGTGGTGCCAGAAGTGAATTGGATATTGATGGCGTCATCGAACTGCAATTCGCGGGACAGGGCCGTTAGGCTTTGCCGTTCTTGATCGCCACCCATGGCCGCAATTTGGGCGAAATTATACATACCCGGCGTTGCTTCCTCTCCCATTCGGATGACGGTTCGCAGATGGGGTAGTTTCGCCGCCTTAAGCTGCCCGGGTGCGCCATTATCGATTTCCGGTGCCAGATCGCGTACCATTTGAACATAGTCGGACGTCTTGAAACTGGGTGAGATCACCAGGGCCGCGCACTGCACTTTATTTAAGGCGTATTCAAGCTCCGACAGCCGGTAGGCTGGATTAATGTTGACCAGGATTAAACCGGCTTTAGCCGTGGCGAACTGGGTTACGGCCCATTCTGCATTGTTTTGTGACCAGATCCCAATGCGTTGCCCTGGTTCCAATCCCAGGGCCAGCAGACCAGCGGCGAATGCATCCACCTGTTTCTTGAGTTCGGTGTAGGTCCAGCGGATATTTTGGTGCTGCACGATCAAAGCCTGCCGGTCGCCCCATAGGTCCACCGCATGATCGAAAAAAACGCCAATGGTCTGGCCGATCAAGGGTGCTTTGCTGGCGCCGTGGTTGTAGCTCTGGGTCAATTTACGCATAGGGATCTCCTTGCTCTCCTTTCATTCCTGTGCAGGCAGGAATTCAGACACCATCTAAGACGCCCCTCATCGAGAGTTACCAGCCCGCTGTCTAATTTCATTCCTGCCTGCGCAGGAATGACGGCAAGTCCTAGACAGCTAGATTGCCACTTTGTTCCGCGCTTGTCAGCCTGCGGCTTTGGTCATGACTGTAGCCATGCGGCGGCTGAACGCTGCCGTGTCGGGAAGGGCTTCGCCCTCAATGATGCGGG
>CAXGCE010000281.1:0-3884 GCA_964007795.1 uncultured Alphaproteobacteria bacterium
TCTGGACCTGTATGCGCGACCACTTCCGTATCAAATCGCGCTTTCATTTCCTTGAATAGAGTTTCATCACCCCACAGGTAACGCCCTTCAAGCAAGGTGGTGCGGATCGTGAGATCACTATGTGAAAGACGGATGCATTCACCTACCGTTCGTGTCGCATGGCCAACCTTCAGTCTCATGTCCCATAAGATATAAAGTATGTATTCGACCACTTGCTCGCCCCATGGCGTCTGCTTGTAAGGGAGTAGGAAAAGCAGGTCGATGTCAGAAAAAGGCGCTAACTCACCGCGTCCATATCCGCCGATAGCGACAAGCCCGATACGTTCTGAGGCCGTAGGGTTGGTGGCGCAATAAACCACTTCTGTTGTGAAATCGTATAGAACCCTGATCAGTTGATCCAACAGGTAACAATTGGCTTTCAGCACTAGATTTCCGCTGGGGTCATCTTCGAAGCGGTGGCGTACTTCGGCATGACCGGCAGTTAGGGCCTTCTTTAGTTTTTCTAAAACTGCCCGGCGTAAGTCTTGGGAGTCGGCAGGATGATGTTCTGATAGTTCTAAAAGCGCATGGCTCAGGGCGGCGCGATCAATTACCTTGTGCCGATCCGTGAATGCATCGCCTCGAGCCATGGCTTAAACCTATCCGCCCACCGAAGTTACACCACCGTCGATGCAAAAAGTTTGGCCAGTGGTCCAGGCCCCGGCCTTGGAGGCGAGATAGACGGCGATGCCGGCGAGGTCTTCCGGCACACCCAGGCGGCGCATGGGCGTGCCGGCGGACTTAGCCTTTTCAACTTCGGGATCCTCGTAAAGGGCTCGGGCGAAGTTAGTTTTCACCAAACCGGGCGCAATACAATTAACGCGGATGTTGTCCTTGCCGAATTCTACGGCTAAATTTCGCACAATTTGCATATCCGCCGCCTTGGAAATGCAATAGGCGCCTAGTACCGTGCTGCCGCGAAGACCGCCCACCGACGAGACAATCATGATTGCGCCGTCCTGGCGTTCTTGCATTTCGGGAATTACTTCGCGGCAGAATGCAAGATTGCACTTGACGTTTACTTCCATAGTCTTGTCGAAGGCATCATCTGGAATGTCCAGTGCCGAACCATAAAAGGGGTTCACGCCGGCATTCAGAACCAGAATATCAATCTGACCCCAGGTTTTTCGGGTTGTAGCCAGCAGGTTATCCATATCTTCCTTGCGCGAGACATTACAGGGTACCGCTATAGCCGTGCCACCCGCATCGTTGATACCGCTGGCAATTTCGTCGCACAGATCTGCTTTGCGCGAGGTGATGACAACATTTGCGCCATGTTCAGCCAAGGCCTCCGCCATGGCTTTACCAATACCCTTGGTAGAGCCAGTGACGATTGCGACCTTGCCCGCTAAATCGAATAGGTTCATGGCCACGATATTGTTTCCTTTTCTACAGATCTTTAGATTTGCGCTGCACCATAACCGATTCAATCAAATTTCGCTTGGGCAAATCGTGTGAATTTATCGCCTTCTGGTTTAGGATTTCTTGAAAGACGGGACATATCTGGAGTTTTCAGATCGATATACAAATATTGGCACCGGAATTTTGGGGTAGACGAAAAATTTATCGGCCAATGTCAACGGTTGGTGGCGAAATTGCACGCGCCTGCCCAAGGTAGTATCCAATTTGATTTAGTACCTAGCTTCAGATGAGGCTAAGTATATAACAGGACCAGAGTTGGGCGGTATCGCCTTTATATAGCAATGAATAGGAGGACGTATCATGGGTCGTGTGGAAGGAAAGGTTGCAGTGGTTACGGGCGCTGGTACGGGTATTGGTCGGGCTGCAGCAAAACGCTTAGCCGAGGAGGGCGCCATTGTCACGGTTGCAGAAATGGATGAGGGAACAGGGCAAGAAGTTGCCTCCGAAATTGGAGGACAGGCAATATTTATTCAACACGATGTACGCGAGGAAAGCAATTGGCAAAGCCTCTTTGAAACCGTGACGCAAAATCACGGCCGGCCTGACATACTGATCAACAATGCTGGCATTCTGGCGACAGAAAATGATCAGGAACTGGCTCTGACAGATTTGGAACAATGGCGGGCGGTCCAGCAGGTTAATGTGGAAGGTGTTTTTCTAGGTTGCAAATATGGTGTCGCAGCAATGACCGCGGACGGCGGCCGCGCTAAGGGTGGGGATGGTGGCGGTGCTATTGTCAATATGTCTTCCATCGCTGGGCTAATCGCGACTGCACATCTAGTCGCTTACGGGGCATCAAAAGGCGCGGTTCGCCAGTTGACTAAGTCCGTCGCCATAGATTGCGCCCGCAAGGGCCTCGGCATTCGCTGTAATTCGGTTCATCCCGGCGTCATAGTCACCAACATGGGGAATCAGGTCATGAGCTTGGGCGGTGGTGACATGGAGGCAAATTGGAAGGCACGACTGGCACTTGTACCGATGGGGGAGCCGGGTCAGGCGGTGGATGTGGCCAATTGCATTCTGTTCTTGGCTTCGGATGAAGCCCGCCACGTTACCGGTGCTGAACTGGTGGTGGATGGAGGCATGACATCCGTTTAAACCCATGACAAATAGAGTGGAAGGAAAAGTCGCTATCGTCACGGGCGGTGGAACGGGCCTAGGACTAGCTTGAAAACAATCCAAATGGATCGTGCGGTTTATCGTGATGGGGCATCATGTGTCTTCGATGTCTGCCTTTAAACGATAAATCAAATCCAGGGCCGCGCGCGGTGTTAGGCTGTCGGGCACGATGTCTGCTAGGGCCTTCTCTACGGAGGAGGGTTCGGTGTTTTCTTGGTGCAAACTAGACTGGAGCCGGGTTGCTGCAAACAGGGGCAAATCATCTGCTAGTCGATCAGCGCCCACCCGGCCCAATGTTTCGGATTGTTCAAGGCCAGCGAGCACTGTTTGTGCGCGATCGATCACGGAGGCAGGAAGGCCAGCAAGTTTGGCGACCTGGATACCGTACGACCGGTCGGCGGCGCCAGGCGTGACTTCATGCAAGAAAACCACGTTACCTTGCCATTCCTTGACCCGTATAGTGACATTCGCCAACCTGTCCATCTTGCCGGCCAGGGCCGTTAATTCGTGGTAATGGGTGGCAAAGAGTGCGCGAGATTGGTTGACTTCATGCAGATGCTCAACCGTCGCCCAAGCGATGGACAACCCGTCATAGGTGGCTGTGCCACGACCAATTTCGTCTAAGATCACCATAGAGCGTGACGTTGCTTGGTTCAAAATGGCGGCGGTCTCCACCATCTCCACCATGAATGTAGACCGCCCCCTTGCCAGGTCATCCGCAGCGCCGACCCTGCTGAACAGACGATCTGCTACACCCAGATGAGCTGTGGTGGCGGGTACATAGGCACCCATCTGGGCCATGATGGCAATCAAGGCATTCTGCCGCAAAAATGTGCTCTTGCCCGCCATGTTGGGACCCGTGACTAGCCAGATTTTTCCGTCTCTGCCACTGGGATCGCTTAGCGTGCAATCATTGTCGATAAATGCGCCTTCATTACGTTGCGCCAGAGCAGCCTCGACTACCGGGTGGCGGCCACCGCGTATATCAAAAACGTGGCTGTCATCTACCTCCGGGCGACAGTATCGGCCAGTTACCGCCAATTCCGCGTTGGCGGCGGCGACGTCCAGGGTCGCCATGGCTTCGCCAGCGCGCAGGATGGGCTCTGACTGAGCGGCAACCTGGTCTGATAGTTCGCCAAACAGCTCCAACTCCAAGGCCAGCGCCCGATCTGCGCTTTTGGAAATGCGTCGTTCCAAATCCGACAGTTCTACGGTGGAAAACCGCACGACATTGGCCATAGTTTGTCGGTGCACGAAGGTTTCACTCAAGGGCTGCGTCATTAAGGCTTCGGCACGTCGTGCTG
>CAXGCE010000282.1:0-3882 GCA_964007795.1 uncultured Alphaproteobacteria bacterium
CTCTATGGCCCCACTACAGGCGATGCGGTGCGCCTCGGCGATACTGCACTACTCGCTGAAATAGAGCATGACTACGCCGTTCCCGGCGACGAATGCCTGCATGGCGGCGGCAAGACGCTGCGCGACGGTATCGGCCTGGTCGCCGGTCTCAACAGCGCCGCCGGCGCGCTCGACATGCTGGTCTCCAACGCCATCGTGATCGACCCGGTATTGGGTGTGGTGAAGGGCGACATTGGCATAAAGGAAGGGCGTATTGCCGGCGTTGGCAAGGCCGGCAACCCGGCAATCATGGATGGTGTCGATAAGAATTTGCTGTGTGGCGCTTCGACCACGGTGCGCGACGCCGAAGGCTTGATCGCCACGCCTGGCGGCATCGATGTGCATGTCCATTTCGACAGCGCCCAGCTCTGCGAGCATGCCATTTCGAGCGGAATTACTACTATGATCGGCGGCTCGCTCGGGCCGATTACCGTCGGCATCGACTGCGGCGGCGCCTGGAATGTCGGCAAAATGTTGCAGTCAGCGGAACATTGGCCGATTAACTTCGGCTTCCTTGGGCGCGGCAATTCAGCGAAGCCCAATTCGCTGCCGGATCAACTCGCCGGCGGTGCCATGGGGCTGAAGATCCATGAGGATTGGGGCGCTATGCCGTCGGCCATCGATTGCTGTCTCTCGGTCGCCGATGAAATGGATTTCCAAGTCCAATTGCATACCGACACGCTGAACGAAAGCGGATTCCTCGAAGACACGTTGGCCGCAATCAAAGGCCGCACCATTCATATGTACCACGCCGAGGGCGCTGGCGGCGGCCATGCGCCAGATATCATCCGCATCACCGGCGAACCCAACTGCCTGCCGTCGTCGACCAACCCGACCAATCCCTACACCCGCAACACTTTCGACGAACATCTCGACATGATCATGGTGTGCCACCATCTCAATCCGGCGGTACCCGAGGATGTCTCGTTCGCCGAAAGCCGGGTGCGCCCGCAAACCATGATGGCTGAGGATTTGCTGCATGATCTAGGCGCGATTTCCATGTTCGGCTCCGACAGCCAGGGCATGGGGCGGTTGGCGGAGAATATCGCTAAATGCTGGCAGCTCGCCAGCGTTATGAAGGAACGGGTCGGTCGGCTACCGGAAGAGAAGACCGAACGGGCCGATAATGCCCGCATCCTACGCTATATCGCCAAGTACACGATAAATCCTGCCCGCGCGGCGGGCATTGACCGCCACGTGGGTTCGCTCGAATCTGGGAAGATGGCTGATTTGGTGCTCTGGCCTCGTGCTTCATTCGGCCTCAAACCGCAGATGGTTATAAAGTCTGGCGAAGTTGTGTGGTCGGTCATGGGAGATGGCAACGGCAGCCACATCGGCGCTGAACCGGTAATTCACCGGCCAATGTGGGGTAGCTTCGGCAAAGCCGTTCCTGAACTCGGCGTCACGTTTGCGAGTAGATTGGCGATCGAAGCGGAAACAGAGAAAAAATTGGGCGTTGCCAAACGCTTCGTCCAGATCGACAACGTTCGGTCGTTAGGAAAGCAGGACATGTTGCACAATGACGCGCTGCCAAAAATGACCGTGGATGCTCAAACATTCGAGGTTTATGCCGATGATAAACTGTTGAGCTGTGAACCCGCCACCGAAGTACCGCTGGCTCAAAAATATCTATTACGATGAATACAAAATCAAAGGTTAGCGCGGATGTACATGGACCGGCGCGGATTGGCATAGGCGGTCCAGTTGGTTCAGGGAAGACCGCACTTCTGGAAGCATTGATCCCACCACTTTTGGAGGCAGGTATCGAGCTAGCTGTAATTACCAATGACCTGGTAACACACGAAGACGCGGAACGAGTGCGGCGCAGTGGCCTGATTGACCCCAACCTGGTGGTTGCCGTGGAGGCCGGCGCCTGCCCGCACACGGTAATCCGCGAGGACCCGACGCTCAATCTGCTAGCGGTCGAACAACTGCAAAGCGAACACCCGGACCTGCAACTGATCATGCTGGAAAGCGGCGGCGATAATCTCGCTTCGACTTTCTCACTCGATTTGGTTGACTGGTGGATGTTCGTCATCGATGTCGCCGGTGGTGGTGATATTCCCCGCAAGCGAGGTCCAGGGGTGCTACAGAGTGATTTGCTAGTAGTTAACAAGGCTGACCTGGCGCCGCACGTGGGCGTCGATCTGGAGCGCATGGTCGAGGAGGCTGTTGCCGTCCGGGAGGGCAAGCCGGTAGCAGTCACCGACTGCCGCCGCAGGCTCGGGCTCGAAAAGGTGATCGAGGCTATTCGCCACGACGTTCTATTTTTATCTTGAGGGTAATGACAACAAGTGACACCTCGCAGCTGTCGCTGCGTTTTTGTCGTGGCCGCCATGAACGTACCGAGCTGACACAGCGTAACGTCGCCTATCCATGGAGCCTTACACAGCCGTTTCACTTGGAAGATGGACCACCCGGCATGGCAACGGTGATACCACAATCATTGTCCGGCGGGCTGTTTCGTGGCGATATTCTGCTTCAGTCCATATCCGTAGAGGCTGACGCGGCCGTACATCTAGCGAGCCAAGGTGCCACGTTGGCTCATGCCAAGCGCGGGGGTCAGGGCGCTATCAGCGAATGGCGCTTACAAGTCGGCGACGGAGGATGGCTAGAAGTGCTAAACGACCCACTCGTATTGGGCTCTGATGCCGCCGTGCGCCAGTGTTGGTCGTTACAGATCGCCCCAACCGGCACCTGCCTCCTGATCGACGCCTGGACTTGGCTTGGCCATGACGGTGTGCCTCAGTTCGACTGCTTCGATAATAAAATAGAAATTTGCAGACCCCAAGGGAATGTGCTGGCCTCAGAGCGCGCCGTGGTTGGTAGCGGCGAAGTAGAGCGCCTTCAGGCAGCATTTGCGTCGCCAATTCAGGGATTCGTCAATGGATTATTATTGTGCCCCGGGATTGACACTTCGTTATCCAATAGTCTGGGTCAACAGCTTGACGGAATTGAAAATTGTTGGGTCGGCGTCTCGACGCTGCCGGGCGAGGTCGGCCTTGTCGTGCGTGCGGCCTGCATCTCAGCCGCAGCAATGACGCCCGTGTCCGATACAATTTGGAAAGTTTTCCGACAATGGCGCCTTGGCTGTGAACCGGCGCCACGTCGACGGAATTTATAAATCTAACCATGATCACACCGACACAATCTATCGACCGAAGTGTGGCGAATGCTAAAATTTTAGCCGAAGATGCGTTCAGTATGAGTTTTTAGAGAATTCTTTAAAGATTGAATAAGGGAACAAAGAAATATGTCGGTTTACCTGATTGCTGATTCTGAAATTCATGACCCCGAAGCGTACGAAAAATATAAGGAAGCTGCGCCTAAATACGTGGCGCGCCATGGTGGAGAATACTGCTGTCGTGGTGGAAAGTTCGAAGTCCTAGTTGGAGACTGGAACCCGACGCGTCTCCTTGTGATAAAGTTTCCATCCCGCAAGGCATATGACGAGTTCATGACTGATCCTGATTACAGGCCATGGAAGGAACTTCGGGAGTCGATTACCACCCCAAAAAATATACTAATTCTGGAAGGTGTTTAATTACCCCTGCGACCGCCAAGTTAGGCCGTGGTGGCACGAAGAGGAAATTAGTCTTTAGGCAATTCTTACTCACCGAAATGGACGGCGCAGTCATTGGTCAAGATCGACCCATATCTTGGTTAGCAATAGCTATTAAATGGATGACACTAAACCTAAGAATTTCAAATGATTGCCCAGCGATGACACGACAAAAACAGCGACAGCCATGTACGTAGGGAATTCTGTGTAGGTAGATTTTGTCAAAGACAAATATTTGCCACTCCGCTGGTTTTACAGAAATAGCGACAGTACGCCGGTGT
>CAXGCE010000283.1:0-3881 GCA_964007795.1 uncultured Alphaproteobacteria bacterium
CTCGCGGGCGTAATCGGCGATGACCTCGGCCGCCGCCGCGTTATGCCCGCCGTCCAGCCACAGCGCCCAGCCGTCACCCAGGCCGTTGACCAGGGGCCCGGCCGTCAGGCGTTGCAGGCGGGCGGGCCATTTCGCGGAGGCGAGGCCGTCGGCGATCTGGTCCGCCGACGCGTTGAACCCCTCCATGGCGTCGAGGCAGGCGATCGCCTGGGCCGCGTTGGCCAATTGATGACGGCCCGCCAGCGCCGGGGCGGGAAAGTCCCGCGCCGTGCCGTCCGGCCCGGTCAGCCGAAACCCGCCGCCCGCGATCTCCGCGACCGACCAATCGGCACCATGGAGCGAGAGCGGCGCGCCCAAGGCCTCGGCCCGATCACGCAGCACGGCCTCTGCCTCGGGCCGCTGTGGGCCGATGACGCAGGGCACGCCCTGTTTGATGATGCCCGCCTTTTCCCCGGCGATGGCCTCGATGGTGTTGCCCAGGAACTGTTGGTGATCCATGGAGATCGGCGTGATCACGGTGACCAGGGGCTTGTCCACGACGTTGGTCGCATCCAGACGCCCACCCAGGCCCGTTTCCAGGATCAACACGTCGGCGGAAGATCGGGCAAAGGCCAACATCGCCGCCGCCGTGGTGATTTCAAAATAGGTAATGGCCTCGCCGCTATTGGCCGCCTCGCAGGCCGTCAGGACATCGATCAGATGCTCATCAGATATAAATTCACCTGCCAGCCGGATACGTTCGTTGAAGCGAATTAGGTGGGGGGATGTCATGACGTGAACCGGGCGATCCGAGGCCTCCAACGCGGCGCGCATGAATGCGATGGTGGAACCTTTGCCGTTGGTGCCAGCAACGTGCACGATGGGCGGCAGGTGACGTTCAGGATGGCCTAGACTGGCTAGCAAACGTTGCAGACGGCCCAAGGACAAATCAATCAGTTTGGGGTGCAGTCTGAACAGCCGGGCCAAGATTTCCTCTGCCGGCGCGGGGCCGACTTCAGGGCGTGCCGCCAGGCCCATCTGGATCGGCTCTCTGTTCTAGTTCAATGGGCAAGGGGATTTCAAAATCGACTTGTGGCAGATTGATAACATCACCGGTCGGCGGCCGGTTGGCCAGCAGTTCAATAACTCGGATTAAGGTTTCCCGCAATTTATGGCGATGCGCCACCATGTCTAGCATGCCATGTTCTAACAAGAATTCCGCCCGCTGAAACCCCTCGGGCAACCGTTCCTTAATGGTATTTTCAATCACCCTTGGACCGGCGAAACCAATCAATGCCCCCGGTTCTGATATTGCGATATCACCTAGCATGGCGTAACTGGCTGTGACGCCGCCCGTTGTTGGATCGGTCAAAACGGAGATGTAGGGTTGACCGGATTCCTGAAGCATCTGCACGGCAATGGTAGTCCTCGGCAATTGCATCAGTGACAAAATTCCTTCTTGCATGCGGGCTCCGCCCGCGGCGGCGAAAATGATCAGCGGAGCATTTTGGAATACGGCCAGTTTAGCCGCTGCGATAATGGCCTCCGCCGCACCTTGGCCCAACGAGCCACCCATGAACGAGAAGTTCTGCACTGCTATCACAGCGGCATGCCCGCCTAACTTACCGTGGGCGACTACGACGGCATCCTGTTGCCCAGTTTTGCTCCGAGACTCCTTGAGGCGGTCGGTATACTTCTTTTCGTCACGGAATTTTAGGGGATCTACAGCAACTTCCGGCAATTCGATCGTGGTGTATTCGCCGCCGTCGAACAGATGCGGAAACCGGTCATCTGGACTCATACGAAGGTGATGGTCGCAGTGTTGACAGACGAATTGCCGTGCCTTGATTTCCTTGTGATGGATCATTTGGCCGCAACCAGGACATTTCGTCCATAGATTATCAGGAACTTCCCGCTTTCGTACCAGGGCTTGTAATTTCGGCCGGACAAAATTGCTGAGCCAATTCAAGATGCTGCTCCTTTCTCTGCCGCCGCTACACCCGCCGCTAATTCGCGGGTCAAATTCAACACAGCATCGACTGTAGCCTCGGTGGCGGAACCATCATCGCCTAGACTTTCGTGCACAGCATCAGTGAAGGCCGTGCCAACCACGGCCCCGTCGGCCACGGCAGCAATGCCCTTGGCCTGTTCCGGCGTACGAATACCAAAGCCAACCGCAATGGGTAGGTCCGTGTGCCCGCGAATGCGAGCCACGGCATTGCCTACGGTAGGCACATCTGCAGACCCTGCTCCCGTAATTCCGGTGTAGGAAACGTAATAAACAAAGCCCGAGGTATTGGCCAGGACCACCGGTAGGCGTTGATCGTCTGTGGTGGGTGTCGCCAGGCGGACAAAGCTAAGGCCCGCCGCCAAAGTTGGCAGGCATAACTCCTTGTCTTCCTCAGGAGGCAGGTCGACTATAATAAGGCCATCTATGCCGGACTCCGCCGCTACTTTGAGAAAGGCTTTGACACCGAATATATGGATGGGATTGTAATAACCCATGAGGATAATAGGTGTGTCCGTGTCCTGATGGCGAAATTCGGCAACCATGGCTAAAGTCTTTTTCAAGGTGATGCCGGCCTTCAAGGCTCGTATACCGGCGACCTGTATTGAGGGGCCGTCCGCCATGGGGTCAGTAAAGGCCATGCCTATTTCGATGATGTCAGCACCGGCACTAGGAAGCCCGGCTAGAATTTTAGCAGAGGTCTCCAGGTCAGGGTCGCCTGACATAACATAGGTGACCAAGGCGGCGCGACCCTCGTCTCGTAGCTTAGCGAATCGGGCTTCTATCCGAGCGGTTCCAGTGCTCATTTCTATGCACCCAGCAATTTAGCCACGGTGAAAATGTCTTTGTCACCCCGCCCGCACATATTCATGACAATGATATGGTCCTTGGGCAGATCCGGTGCAATCGTGGCCACATGGGCCAGTGCATGAGACGGTTCCAATGCTGGAATGATCCCTTCTAGACTGCTGCACAGTTGAAAAGCCGTCAAAGCCTCTGTGTCGGTAGCGGAGACATATTTCACCCGCCCCACGTCGTTCAGCCAAGCATGTTCCGGGCCGATACCGGGATAATCTAGACCTGCCGAAATCGAGTGAGCCTCGGTGATCTGGCCATCATCATCCTGCAGCAGATAGGTGCGGTTGCCATGCAAGACCCCAGGTTGTCCCCCGGTTATGGATGCTGCATGGCGGCCTGTCTCTATGCCATCACCAGCAGCTTCTACGCCGTACATTTCCACGCTTTCGTCGTCTAGGAAGGGATGAAACAGCCCCATGGCGTTGGAGCCTCCGCCGATGCAGGCTACCAAGGTATCAGGCAAACGACCTTCTGCTTCCAGTAACTGGGCTTTAGCCTCGTCGCCGATCACTGATTGGAAATCGCGCACCATCTCGGGGTAGGGATGCGGGCCTGCCACGGTGCCGATTATGTAGAAGGTATTGTCCACATTGGTGACCCAATCCCGCATGGCCTCGTTCAGGGCGTCCTTGAGAGTGCGGGAACCCGAACTGACCGGCACCACCTCGGCACCCAGCAGTTTCATACGGAAGACGTTAGGCTGTTGCCGCTCCACATCAACCTCGCCCATATAGACGGTACAGGGCAGGCCGAATAGAGCAGAAACTGTAGCGGAGGCCACACCATGTTGGCCCGCGCCTGTTTCGGCAATGATACGGGTCTTGCCCATCCGCCTGGCCAGTAGAATCTGACCCATGCAATTGTTGATCTTGTGGCTGCCGGTATGATTTAGCTCGTCCCGCTTGAAGTAAACCTTAGCGCCGCCAAAATGTTCGGTAAGGCGTCGCGCAAAATACAGGGGGCTGGGCCGGCCCGCATAGTGGGCTAGGTAATAATCTAGTTCTTCCTGAAATTTGGGATCTTGCTGGACGGCGCG
>CAXGCE010000284.1:0-3872 GCA_964007795.1 uncultured Alphaproteobacteria bacterium
AAAATAATTCCCTCAGTTTTGATGGGGTGGATGATCATGTGGATGTTGGGAGCTCCAATGATTATGGGTTAGAGACAACGGATGAGGTGACACTGTTCGCGTGGTTCAAGGCTGTTGATGTACCGAATATATATCCGCACATCTTAGGTGCAGGTGACGATGGAAGAAAACTGCAGCTCTGGTGGTCACAGGGTAATCGAATAGAATTCAGATTAGTTGTTAATGGTAATTTTTCCTGGATCACAACAGGATCCACTCTGAACCTGGATGAGTGGTATCATGTCGCAGCCACCTATAGCTCGGCCACAGGCAGAAGGATCTATATTAATGGCGATCTGGAGGCCGATGATTCAGTGACCGGTGAGATAGATCCTATCAACTCGAACATATATATCGGGGATAATCCGTTCTTATATCCAAGAGAGTTCAGCGGACCAATAGATGAAGTGTCGGGGGTGTTACTGCGGCCTGTGCTTCGTTCAAGGCCCGCGTGGGCTCTTCCCCATCGCGCCCCGACCTCGCACCGTATAGATGCTTGGCGGTCAACCCGTCAATTTGCTGCTTTGTAGCATGATCCAGGTCATCATAGGCCGCCTTCATGTCAACGACGAGTGTTTCCCCGCCCAATTCCGGTACCTTGCGGGCATATAACATTGTGGTCGTGGCTGGATCGGCGTCATAGGCCTGATCGGTGTGCCAGAACGCGGCGCTGTTTCTCAACAGCTTGTCCTTGGCCCTTGCGGTGACATTGCCGATTTCCAGCATTTCGGGATACCCGAGCATACGATGTGTATCGATAACATGCGGAATAGGCTCACCCCATTGCCGTCCGAATTCCAGATAAGGCATTTCGCCACAGGTTTGATCCTTGATCACCAGAACCCTGTGTCTATAAAGCGCCTCGTGCAGCACGCGGCAGGTATCCCGGTTGACGCCCTCACTGATTTCTAGCCCGTGAACGGCTCGGCCAAAGGGGCTATCTAAAGGTTTGAGTTCAAGCATAGCGAAAAGTTACTATGCCATCACAGGGAAGGCAAAGGAGACAATCATGCAAAGCGAAATCCCCATCCTCGATTTGGGAGATTTTTTAGCAGACAAACCGGGAGCCCTGGAAACGGTGTCTGCGGAACTGCAGTATGCTGCTGAAAATGTCGGCTTTTTCTTCATACGGAATCATGGCGTATCTCAGGACCTGGTCAATGCCACATTTGATGCCTCTCGCCGATTTCATGATTTGCCCGACGAGGAAAAAATGGCCCTGAAGGCCAATGAACATAACATTGGTTATATGGGACCTGGCGCGTCGGTTTCGCGCGCCAGCCAGGTTTATGAAGGGGAGCGGAAAGCCAACCTAGTGGCCGCTTTCTTCCTAAAGCGGGACCTGCCGCCCGATCATTCGGATATTGTCGAAAACAAACCCTTTCGTGGTGCGAACCAGTGGCCAGCTAATCTGGACGGTTTCCGCGAAACAACGGTTGCCTATATGGACGCAATGGAAGCGTTGGCAAAAAGCATGCTGCCGATTTATGCTGCGTCCCTGGATTTACCTTCTGACTTTTTCGCTAAAGCCTTTGAAGAACCGCAGTATACCCTGCGCCTATCCCACTATCCGCCCGCGGAAGCGGAGGACAATCAATTTGGTCTGGCTCCGCATACGGATTCATCCTTTCTGACACTTCTAGCCCAGAACGAGGTCGAGGGTTTGCAAGTGTGCCGTAACGATGGCAAATGGATCAATGCCCCTGTTCTGCCAAACACCTTTTTGGTCAATACGGGCGATATGTTGCGGCGGTGGAGCAATCATAGATTTCTCTCCACGCCGCACCGTGCCATCGCCTCGGCCCCGGATAAGGACCGTTATGCCATTCCATTTTTCTTTGACGCCCATGCGGATTTTGTGCAGGAGTGCCTGCCGTCCTGCCAGGGCCCCGACAATCCACCGCGCTATCCGCCAACCACTTATACGGAATATATGACCTGGTTCGCGAAACAGAACTACGCCCATTTCCGCCAAGCAAAAGGGATGGCAGCGGAATAGCCTAGATCCGATATCGGATTAATTTCGTGTATGGTTGCGCCAGTTACAGCCCCTTGTTGGGGTTAATGAGATATTTTTCTCCCGTGGCTTGCTTGCCATAAACGGCCATGGCCTCGGGGGTAAGCATTTCGGCCAGGGAGACCTCCTTGGTGTAGAGGGAAGCGAAGGTAGACTTGATTTCGGTCGCTACCCGCTGGCGTAGGCGGTTCTGCACGTCCCGGCCTGCCTTTTGCAGGAATGGTGTCAACAGCCAACCGCCAACTCCCCAGATCATACCGAAGCCTCGATTGAATTCTGTCGGCCCGCGGTCGAGGCCGCCATAGATGTAGACCTGTTTATGAACCGATGAACCATAACGGCTGTATTCCGTGGCATTTCGGTTGACCGCCGCTTCCATGCAGCTAAGGATTTGCCCGGCCAGGTGACCCCCGCCAATGGCATCAAAGGCTATGGTGGCGCCTGTTTCCGACAAAGCGTCGGTCAGCTCGTCCATAAAGTCAGGTGACGATGAATTGACCACATGCTTGGCCCCCTGATCGCGCAATAGGGCTGTATGTTCGTCCTTGCGCACAATGTTAACCAGGTTAACTCCGTCAGCTAGACAGATCTTGTTCAGCATTTGGCCCAAGTTCGAGGCCGCCGCCGTATGTACGAGTGCCGTATGTTCCTCCATGCGCATGGTCTCCACCATGCCCTGGGCGGTCATGGGATTGACGAACCAAGATGCACCCTCCGCTGGAGTTACGTCACCAGGATATTCCAGACATTGATTGGTACGCACCGCGCGAAATTGGCCATACATGGCGCCTCCTATGACGGCTACGGTTTTGTCCATCAGGGCCCGCGCCTCGTCCGATTCGCCTGTGGCGACAACCACGCCAGCACCTTCGTTGCCTACAGGTAGGTTCTGATCAAGGCGCCCGGCCATGGCTTTCATTAAGCCTTGGGGAACATTTGCGGTTACTACCGGGCGCTCGACCGTGCCAGATACTTTAGCGGTGGCCATATCCGCCATTCCGAACAGCAGCCCGAGGTCAGAAGGATTAATCGGCGTCGCCTCAATCCGTACCACGACTTCATTATCTTTGGGCTCTGGCATGGGCATATCGGCAAGCTCAATATTAAGCTTACCTCCTGACGTAATGGTGGATTGCAACTGAAGAGGCATGAAATGGATCCTGTGTTTGGAATATCAAAGATGAATGCAGGCTAATATTGCCCGTTGTGTGCGGCGCTGACAAACTTTATGCGATGATTTCAGCAAACAACCGATCCAGGGATACCTTCACGTCGTTTTATCATTCAGACCTCGAAGGCCTCGATTTCGGCACGACCTGCTGACACTTCGTCGGCTGTTAGCACCGGAATGGGGTGGACGTAGCCATCCTGTGCATATTGCTGTAACTGAACATCTGACAGGCGCTTGCCCATGATGATCTCCCCAACTTCTCGTGGCTATTAGTGCTATTTTGGAATTTTAATGGGCCATCGCAAGGCCCGCTTACGCAATGCCATCGGAAATTAACATTATGACCAACCCGCTCGTCCATAGCCCAAACAAGGTCAAGCTTGGGGTTATGGCCTTCAACTGCTCCCATGGTTCGACGGTCACTAACGTCCCTGAGGCCTGGGCTATGACGTGGGAGGACAATCTGGCTCTGGTCCGCATGGCCGATCAAGCTGGGATTGAAGCACTGTTACCTGTGGGCCGTTGGAAAGGCTATGGTGGCCAGAGCAATTTCAACAATCGGACCTTCGAGACCCTGACCTGGGCCGCCGCCGTGGCGGCCGTGACTTGTTTCAGCACCATATTCGCAACCGTACATGCGCCCGT
>CAXGCE010000285.1:0-3871 GCA_964007795.1 uncultured Alphaproteobacteria bacterium
AGCAGAAGAGGAGTTGGCAAGCCGCCCTACCCCCATCGACTTGAACTAGTTGAGCAAGGTACAACATGACCATTCGATCGGAAGGCATTAGCGCCTGGGAAGCCCATGCAATCTCCAACTTCTGCTGGCGGGTCGTCGGGGTCAATTGGTTTCACCAGGCTCCTGAACACTTTCCAGGCAATCCGGAGATTGCGATAGACTACATGGATGATCTGCCGTGCTTCATCGGCGTGGGAGCATCGTGAATATGGGATACACCGAACATCGGTTCCGCGCCCAGGATGGTTTGGAACTCTATTATCGCGACTACGGTGATCGGCTAGAAACAACCACGCCCGTTCTATGCTTGGCGGGGCTAACACGCAACGCAGTGGATTTTCATGATCTAGCCCTGCACCTATGCCCCCGAAGACGAGTTATTTTGTTAGATCTAAGAGGTCGCGGACGGTCCGAATACGATCCCAACCCAAATAATTACACGCCCCACACCTACCTTTCCGATATCAGTCATTTGTTGACCGTGACGAACTGTCACAAGATAATTGTAATTGGTACATCCTTAGGTGGGTTGATCGCCATGGCCCTTGGCGCGGTACGAGCAACAGCATTGGCAGGCGTCGTGCTGAATGACATCGGACCGGAAATCGATCCTGCCGGCGTGGCGCGGATCAGCAGCTATGCAGGCAAGAGCCCGTCCGCTATGAATTTAGACCAGGCCGCAGAGCATATGGAAAACCTATTCGCCGCCGCCTATCCGGATTTCACTACTGCCCAATGGCGCGAAGAAGCTGAACGCGGCTTGCGCAGGCGAGAAGATGGACTACTGGTAATCGACTATGATCCGGCTATTGCCAAAAACGCCGCCGAACAAGAGGATAACCCCCAAGGCTTCTGGCCCTATTTCAATTCTCTCGCCCACATCCCCGTTCTCGCCTTGCGAGGCGAGTTATCTGATATTCTGAATTCGGCAACGTTTGAAGCGATGGCCAAGGCAAAACCAGATTTGATCCAAGTCACGGTCCCTAATCGGGGACATACGCCAAATCTATCGGAACCAGCCTGTATTGAAGCCATAGACGCCTTTCTAGAAGCCCATGGCAACATTGCCCACTGATCTTCCGGTTACATATTCCGACGTTATGCAAGCCGCCCAGGTCCTAGCAGGCGTGGCAGTGCGTACGCCTTTGTTGGAAAGTTCCGCACTGAACGAACAGGCCGGAGGCAGGTTGTTGTTCAAACCTGAAACGTTGCAGGTGACAGGGTCCTTCAAATTTCGTGGTGCTTACAACCATATTAGCCGCCTTGACGCGTCAGTGAAAAAGACCGGTGTAATAACGTATTCATCAGGCAATCATGCTCAGGGCACGGCAGCAGCAGCCTACTACTGCAATACCCCAGCTTTGATCGTGATGCCTGAGGATGCACCCGAGGTTAAAAAGCAAGGCACAGCCCGCTGGGGTGCCGAAATTGTGAGTTACGACCGTTATGGTACAAAAACGCGGGAAGACATAGCAGCCCGACTCGCAGAGGATCGCGGCTTGAATTTGATAAAACCTTATGATGATCGTTTGATCATGGCGGGACAGGGCACCGTCGGCTTGGAGATCATGCAGCAACTTTCTGACCGTACACAGCAAGCGGACCGAGTTCTAATACCATGCGGCGGCGGCGGACTGACGGCTGGCGTTGCTACGGCAATCAAACATCATAATCCGAATGCGATCATCCATACAGTCGAACCATCGGGGTTCGACGATACTGCCCGATCTCTGGAATTCCATGCCTGGCAGCAGGCCGACTTGACGGCTAAGAGTTTCTGCGATGCGCTCCTGGCACCCGAGCCAGGGCAAATGACTTTTCAGGTTAACCGCAGACTTTGCGGCCCAGGCCTGGTTGTTGACGACTCCGAGGTGGCTACTGCCATGGCCGCCGCCTTTCAACATCTTAAACTAGTGCTCGAACCCGGCGGTGCGGTCGGCCTAGCCGCCGCTCTGTCTGGCAGGGTTCCGTTGGATGGTTTGACAGTTATCGTCCTATCGGGGGGTAATGTTGACCCAAAGGTGTTTTCCGGCGTGCTGCAAAAGTACAAATAGCCGTTGCGGGTTAACGTTCCAGGGGATCTGCATTTGGAGCAACAGTGGCCACCATCGAGGGACGTTGTGAAAAATCATCGTACCATGCAGTCAGGGCCGGGCGTTCGGTGCGCCAATTCATTTCACTATATCGAAAATCCAGATAACCCAACGCACAGGCAATCGTGATGGTACCAATATTAATGACGCCTTCTAATTGGAGAGCTTCCGCCTCCATAGTATCGAGACCCCGGTCAATTTTCCCAATCTGAGCATCAAGCCAGTCCTGCCATAGTTTGGCCGCGGGTCTCAGAGTGGATTCGTAGCGTCCCAAGATGGCTGCATCCAGCAAGCCATCGCCAAGAGCCTGACGGCGCAAGGCCAACCATCGTGAAACGCCATTGACGGGGAACATCTTTGTCCCTGAATGCAGGCTATCGAGGTATTCGCAGATTACAGGACTGTCATAAAGCGCCATGCCGTTCTCGGTTAGCAACACCGGGACTTTACCGATTGGATTGTCCACGTTTAATTCGGCATTGGGGTTGGTCGGGGTCACCTGGGTATCGATCAGTTCCACACGGTCTTCCAGGCCGGTTTCTAACAACAAAACCCGTACTTTTCGCACATAGGGCGAAGTCGCCGAATTGCGCAGCTTTAACATGATGCTCTCCTAACTTGTGATGAAGGTTTCAACGCATCAATTACCTAGATGGTCGCGCAACCAAAAGGCACAGACGCGGTAAACCGGCGCCAATTTGACTTGTCGTTACCATTCTCGGGGGAAACGCGGTTTGACCAATCCAATACTAGCTTGAACATGAGTGCGTTCCATTTCTGCTGCAAGAAAAAACATATTTGGGTTACGGTGGCGATATCCGCCGACGCTGTCAATCGAGGACGATAAAAGTCATGCTCCGCGAAGCTGAAATTCCCTATGGAACCTATTGGTCCACCCCCTTCGCTCGCTGGCAAGGTAGCCTTTCTCATCTGCATAGTCTGGAATTCGCAGCCCACGTGGGCCGGCAGGAGCTGGCAAAACGGAACATCCCTCTAGACGGTTTTGATCACGGCATTCTGGGGCTGACCGTGCCGCAACGACATTCCTTCTATGGCCTTCCGTGGGTTACCGGAATGATGGGCGCGGAGAACGTAACCGGACCCACGATAAGTCAGGCCTGTGCCACGGGGGCCAGGACCCTAGCGGCAGCCTGCCAAGAAGTTCAAAGTGGCCTTTCCGATAGCACTCTGATCGTGACCACCGATCGAACTTCCAACGGTCCGCATGTCTATTATCCGGCGCCTTCCAGTCCTGGCGGAACCGGGTCTCATGAAGATGTGGTTATGGATAACTTCAATCATGATCCTCATGCCCAAAATGCGATGATCGACACAGCGGAAAATGTCGCCGCAAAATATCAAATCGGAACTCAGGAACAGCATAGTGTTGTTCTCCGGCGCTTTCACCAATACCAAGACGCAGTGGCCGATAACTACGCTTTCCAAAGGCGCTATATGTCCCTGCCCTTTGAGATACCCGATGAACGCTATCGTAAGTCGGTTGGAAGCCTGAAAAGCGACGAAGGTATTACCGACGTCACCGAGGAGGGGTTAGCCAGATTACGCCCAGTCAAGCAGGGCGGCACTATCACCTTTGGTGGACAAACCCATCCAGCAGATGGATCCGTCGGCCTGATCGTGACCACAACGGAACGAGCCCAAGATCAATCAATCGACCCCAGTATTCGGATTAGCATTTTAGGATTTGGCCAATCGCGCACCGTAAAAGGTTTCATGCC
>CAXGCE010000286.1:0-3869 GCA_964007795.1 uncultured Alphaproteobacteria bacterium
GTACCAGGGGTCTGTCAATTCAACTTGCGGTGACGGAAAATGCGAGGCCCACTTACCAAAATGACGCCTCAGGAATCGACCATACCAGATACCCGAATTTCGTATATTTGATTTCCAGCTTTCCGGATCATCTGAATCACCCGTCCAGCAATCCGGTGAGTTACAAGCCAATGAACTTTCCGCAATACTGTTACGGATTTTTGAGTTAACATTACCCGGTTGCATCCCACCTCCAGAACCCCTGTCCGTACCACAATATTTTCCAGAGCCAAGACTGATATCGTTCGTTCTATTATCATAGGTTGTAACATGGTACACTTCATGCCAATCACCCTTTAGTTTCATACCGCGGCTGGCGCCTATGGCGACGGTCGGATCGGCGCCGGCAACGAGCCTTATGGTCTTTTGACCCAGAACCTCAAACGCATGCATCGCGGCGCCGAGGCAGTGGGCCGGACAATCGAAAAGGATTTTCACACCTCGGTCCTCACTTTCGCATGTGTGTTGAAACCGGGCGAAAATCTGACGTCGGATCGGGTAATCGATGAAACCGGCGCGGAAGTCGCTTCGACACTACACTTCTGGTACGAGATTTATCTGCAACGGGGCAATGATGATTTCATCCAGGGGGAAGTAAGGGAAATCTGGGACCAGTATAAGACGTATGTGGAATCCGAAATGCCGCTGGAACACCGCCATCAAATTTTGCATACAGGCCATTGCGCCTTTCTGCCCTCCTCCGAACGGCGTTTTATCACGCCCGAGATGATCAAGGTTTCGGGTGGGCTTGTAGGCGAGCCGGACGAGATCATCGAACGCCTGCGGGAGTTGGAGGCTGGTGGCTTGAAAGAGGTCGCATTATTGCCGCCCATCGCTGTGGCGCGGCAGAATTTCAAGGATTTCGCGGAACATATAATGGCTAAATACTAGTGTTTCCCAAAGATCTGATAGAACAGGCCTCAGCGCTGTTGCAGTCCTGCCGCAAGGCGGGTGTTACAGTGGCTACGGCGGAATCCTGTACTGGTGGGTTGATCGCTGGCTGTTTGACGGAAATTGCCGGATCGTCCGATGTTGTCGACCGGGGCTTCGTCACTTATTCCAATGAAGCTAAGAACGTTATGCTGGATGTACCCATGAGGCTCATTGAACGCCATGGCGCTGTATCGGAATCAGTCTCTCGAACTATGGCGGAAGGCGCCTTGGCCCATTCCTTTGCCGTCTTGTCGGTCGCTGTAACCGGAGTAGCCGGTCCAGGGGGTGGCACTGCTGAAAAGCCTATCGGACTTGTGCATCTAGCCTGCGCCAAACGTGGTGGCGAAACGCGGCACAGGGAAGAGCGTTATGGTGATTTGGGCCGCTCGGCAATTAGGGAAGCGACAATCCGCACAGCGATGGAAATGCTGATGGAACAATTGGCCTGAGCCATGCCCCCAAGCCTCGAAACACGGCATATGGTGTTTGCCTTGTTTGGGGCAGTCGCCCTGCAGGTGGGCGTCGGCCTCATGGCCCTGCATCATTTCGGTCCTACCGAGGAGATGTCACCGACCATGGTGATGTTTGGCTTCATGGTCCTACCGTGCGGGGCTGCAATTATTTGGCTGTGGTACGCAACCGTTTGGCGCCAAGCTTATGGCTGGGCCGGCCTGGGCTTCGCTAGATTAAAACGGCGATGGTTGTTGGGCGCCATTGCCCTTGGTCTGTTTTCGACCCCCACCGTCATGCTAATCACGAAGGTGGCGGAACCAATATTTGGCCCGTCAGCCGGATCGGCGTTACCTATAGTCAGCGGTCAGGCCTTTGCCCAACCGGTCTACTTTTTGGCCATGGTACTTGGTATCGCCGTTTTATCCCCCATTATGGAAGAGATCATGTTCCGAGGACTGCTGTTCGGCTGGTTGCGTCGCCGCTTTGGCCTTTGGCACGCAGGCGCTTTGGCCGCCATTGCCGACGCCGCTATCCATTTTGATCCTGGTGCATTGCCTGGTTTATTCGCTCTGTTTCTTTTGCTGGCCTGGAGTTATGAAGTTTCGCGCAGCCTATGGGTACCTGTCATCGTTCACGGAATTCACAATTTCGTTGTTTTGCAAATGGCCTAACGGCGTCAACGACGGCAGGGATTCCAGGCTTTCTTGGTACCGCAAGTATTCGCAATTAGCAAATATCCCACAGGCTTAGCAACGGCAGCTGCATTTTCCAGCAGTCCCGTGGCGGCTTACGCCCCAGCAGCCACAGCAATGCTACCTACGTCGACCACAAGAGTTACCAGTTGCTTTTGCAAACACTTGGATGTTTTTGATTGGTCATGGTGCACCTTCACATTTCCGACTCAATTTCCTCTTAGACTGTTTAGCTTTCTATGGCCTATACCACCTCACGCCCATAAATAGATTTAGTGGGTTGTTCAGGCTGTCCTCGATATCCCTGTATGAGGCACACTTGGCGTGTAGATGGTATCAGCGCGCCTTTCGAAGGCACCCACCATGCGCCGCACTGCTTCATTAAAGACCGGTGAGGCAACGGACTGCAGCATACGCGAACGGAATTCGAAGTCGATGAAGAAGTCGATCTCAGTTCGGCTGCCACTATTCATCGAATTGAACTGCCAATGGTTGTTTAAATAACGAAACGGGCCGTTAATATATTCCACATCAATCCTATCGGGCGCATGTAGCGTTACTTTCGAGGTGAAGGTCTCTCGGAATACCTTGAAGCCAACCATCAGGTCACCCCAGATCACGGCGTCCTCGGTCTTGGTAATTCGGCAAGCCACGCACCAAGGCAGGAATTCAGGATAACTTTCAATATCCGCCACCATATCGAACATTTGACCCTGCGAGTAGGGCACGACCTTGCGCTCCGCATGGGTTGGCATGAGTTCAAGCCTTTTCCAGTCGACGCCGACGCAATTCAGCAAAATCGCGATCGGCATGATAGGATGACCTTGTCAACGGCGTGGCCGCGACCATTAGAAATCCCTTGCCCCGGGCCGCACGTTCATATGCCGCGAACTGATCCGGCGAGACAAAATCTGCTACGGGATGATGTTTTGGCGTCGGTTGCAGATATTGTCCGATTGTCAAAAAATCCACATTCGCAGCCCGCAAGTCATCCATGACCTGATGCACTGCCTGGCGATCCTCGCCTAGCCCCACCATGATACCGGATTTGGTGAACACGTCCCCATCCAGTTCTTTGGCCTTGGCTAACAACTGCAATGATGCAAAATAGCGAGCGCCGGGTCGCACCTGCGGATAAAGGCCTGGCACGGTTTCCAAATTGTGGTTGAAGACATCCGGCTGCGCGGCGATAACAATTTCCAAAGCGCCGTCTTTACCCAGAAAATCAGGCGTTAAGACTTCGATAGTTGTCTTGGGCGATAGTTGCCGCGTACTGTTAATGACCTGGGCGAAATGTGCCGCGCCGCCGTCGGCCAAATCATCACGGTCGACCGAAGTGATAACTACATGACGCAGGCCCAGGCTGTGAACGGCCTTCGCTACGTTTACGGGTTCAGTGGGATCGAGGTGTTTCGGAATGCCTGTCCTGACATTGCAGAACGCACAGGCACGGGTGCAGGTATCGCCCATGATCATCAGGGTGGCGTGTCTTTGACTCCAGCATTCACCAATGTTGGGACACGCCGCCTCTTCACAAACAGTGTTCAAATTCAGTTCCCGCATTAGTTTGCGGGTTTCAAAATAAATCGGTGAATTGGGAGCCTTGACCCTGATCCAGGGCGGCTTGCGGCGCGGCGGATTGTTCGGCCGGTTTCGCTTTTCCGGATGACGCCATTGGCGCTCCGTTAGATTTCTGTCAGCCATGACTGCAGCTCGTTACTGGTTTTCAGAACCTTAGAAATGGATAACCCG
>CAXGCE010000287.1:0-3853 GCA_964007795.1 uncultured Alphaproteobacteria bacterium
CTGGAAGATATTTTTAGAAAACCAATTGGATTCAGGGCATCCCTCCATCACCCATGCATCAACGGGATTGGCGGCGCAAAAGGTGGAGAAGGAGATGGAGGCGGAAACTGGCCGCACTCCGCCCTTGTCCTATCACTACATCTCGGCCTTTGCCATGGAGCTCGAAAAATGGGGTGCCCTGGACGTCGTGGGCCATCCCAACGGCCATTGCGTGTTGCAGGGCTATATGGGATTGCGTCCCAATGATCCGGATACCCTGGAATACGAAGAGGTGATGAGGAAGAAATATGGTCCCGATCGGACTGAGGAAATTCTGGACGTGAACATCCATCATCTGCTGGTTTACCCCTGCCTATCCATTCAATCACCCCTGCAGCAGCTACGCGCGGTGCGTCCTCTTGCTCCTAACAAGACATTGACGGAAATCTGGCATTTTCGTCTAAAGGGTGCGCCGGAGGCCATCTATCGTCGGTCCCTAGACTATTTCTACCTAGTGAATTCGCCGTCGACCATGATCAACGCCGATGATCTTTATAACTTCTGGAAATGCCAGGTTGGGCTTGAGAGCGATGGTGGTGATTGGGTCAGTTTTCACCGCAATGCCGGTCAGGATTTGGTGGACGACGGTGTTGCTACCTCCGTCATCGGATTTTCCGAACTGCCTATGCGTAATCAGTTCGAAGCTTGGCGCGCCTATATGACCGCAGAGGAGCGGACATGAGCGCCGGCGTCAGTCTCGAAACCCAGCATAAGGCGGAACAATTTCTCTATCGCCAGGCGGAGATCCTGGATGATCGGATTTGGGATGATTGGTTGGATTTGTTCACGGCAGATGGTCATTATTGGATGCCGGCCACGCCGGAGCAGACAGAAGGCGAAGGACAACCTAATATCTTCTATGAGGATCATTATCTGATGCGGATCCGTATCGGCCGCATCAATCATCCCAACGCCTGGTCGCAATCTCCACCCAACCGTACGGGACACGTGGTTTCCAATGTCATCGTGGAATCAGAAGATGCCGCGACCGGTGATCTGGTAGTGCGTTCCAAATTCCACGTGGTCGAATTCCGCAATGACGAACAACGCTATTTCGCGGGTAAATACCGCCACGATCTAGCAAGCACGCCGGGAGGCTATCGCATCCGGCTACAACGGGTAGATATCGTCAATGTGGAAGGACCGTTTGATTATGTTTTGCAGTACTGGATTTAGAAGTAACCGGTATAGAAATGGTAGTTACACCGAAAGTCGTCGAAGGAATTTGTGCCTGGCAGGGTAGCGCCATGGTGAAGGACCCACGCTGGCGGTTCACCTTGAGCAAAGAACATGTCGCCGAATTGCATATAGCGCTGGAATCGGTCCAGACCCGGGGCCTGAGCTGGGAGCATATGACGAGGGAGGATTTTCCCCTCCCCTGTCTGTCTCTCAAGTTGGCGGATATTGCTGAGGAATTAGAGAACGGTAGCGGCTTGGCGAATCTTTCTGGGTTACCTCTGTCTAAGTTTGGCGATGGGTTACGTCATGTCTGGTATGGCATAGGGCTGAATTTAGGTCTGCCGGTATTTCAGGACTATAACGCTCAACTTATGAGGGACATAGAGGATCGGGCAGAGGATACCGATAGCATCGAAGGGCATAAGCTGGCCACACTAGATGGAAACACTTTCCAATCGTCCAAGGCGAGAACCCTGTCAAATGGCATCTTACGTTTTCACACTGACCGCGCGGATGTAGCTGCACTTTTGTGTGTTCGACAAGCCAAGTCTGGTGGGGTTAGCCGCATTGCGTCTTCTGTTGCCGTGCATAACGAAATGCTGCGTCGTGAGCCGGAGCTGGCGGCACTGTTGTACGAACCCTTGCATCGGGCCCGCCTAGGTGAGGAATGGGGCGGCGAAAATCTCAGCTACGCGCTGCCGGTATTCGGTCAACTTGAGGGCCGTTTTACTTCTCATTATTCGCGTACCTATGTAGAGGCGGCACAAGAAATGCTGGGTGTCCCGCGCATGGAAAATCGCCATTGGCGGGCGTTGGATTTGCTTGCCGAACTAGCAGATGAGCTTTGTTTTGAGATGACGATGCAGCCGGGCGATATGCAATTTATCAACAACCATGTGATCTATCATGCGCGCACCGCTTACCACGATCATACAGACGCTGGTTTCGACCGGCGTCGTCTGTTGTACCGACTCTGGTTGGCCATGCCTAACAGTCGAGCGTTGCCGGCTGATCATGCGGTTCTGTGGCGTGATGTCGATGCGGGTTCACTGCGCGGCGGCATCGCTCAACACTAATTCGGGGGTCATCAATGGCGGCTAATACAGGTCAGGTCGGGCCGGATGATGTCTGGCTGGGTAAGCTTAAGGAAGAGATTTTGGAGCCTGATCTGCCGATTGTGGATCCTCACCATCATCTTTGGTTGCGGAACGGTTACAGCTATTTGATGCCGGAATTGGCGGTGGATTTGGGTAGTGGACATAACGTGGTTGCTACCGTGTTTGCCGAATGCCACTCCATGTACCGTAGGAACGGACCGGAACAAGAGCGCTCTCTCGGCGAGACGGAATTCGTGCGGGGCCAGGCGGCCATGAGTGACGGTGGGCAGTACGGCTCTGCCCGTGCTTGCCAGGTTTTGTTTGGTAATGTGGACATGACCCTGGGTGCGGATGTTGCTTCACTCTTGGATCAACATATTGATGCTTCCGGGAACCGGTTCCGCGGAGTGCGGTATTCCACCGGCTGGGATCGGGACGAACGTATCCACAATGTGGTTCCCAACCCGAGCATGTTGATCGATGCCAGAGTGGTGGCAGCGGCGCGGGTCCTGACAGATAAAAATCTCTCACTTGACAGTTGGCTCTATCACCCGCAGTTGGAAGAGGTCGGACAGTTAGCCGATGCGCTGCCTGATTTGCGTATCGTCCTCAACCACGTGGGTAGTCCTATTCTGGGCGGTCCCAATCGTGGCAAAATGGACGAAGTATTCCTAGATTGGCGAGATCGAGTTCAGATGGTGGCGAAACGCCAAAATGTCTTTGTCAAGCTCGGTGCATTGCCGATCCGCATGCCTGGCTTTGACGGTGACCGTAACTTGCCGCCGGGTTCAGAAGAAGTAGCAACTTCGTGGAAGCCTTGGATAGATACATGCATCGAAGCGTTTGGTCCGTCTCGCTCTATGTTCGAATCTAATTTTCCGGTGCAGAAGCGCTGGTGCAGTTATCAGGTGTGCTGGAATGCCTTCAAACGCATCGCTGCTGAATTCTCTATGGACGAAAAACAGGACCTGTTCGCCGGTGCAGCTGCCAGAGCCTACAATATGCCAATTTAGTTAGGCAAATTTGGGGGCGTTGGACGTCACGGCAATGGCACACTTGGAACCCAGAGATAGCCATCCTGATCGATAATATAAGCTTCCCGTAACCCGTGTGGCTTGTCCAAGCTGCCTGCCAACACCTCAAATCCCAAGGCGCGTGCCTTGGCCTCAGCATCATCTGGATTGCGGCCATAAAGTCTTAATTCTACGCCAATGCCACGTGCAGGACGATCGTTTAAGATCCCATTTACTGAATGGTTGTTATAGGTATGATCCGCGTGCAACATCCATTCCGCACCAAAAGCCTGCATGGCGGCAAAATCGGGATCGTTATGAAGGATTTCGGCCGCCAGAACTTCCGACTGGAAACTCAGGGCCGCTAAAATGTCGCGGACTATCAAGTTTACCCCTAAGCCACGCAATCTACGGCCATATTCCGGTGCTGGCATCCAGGGTGGTTGGGTGGCCAGTTTCATATTTTGCTCCCTTTTCCGGATTTCTACGGTATAAATAAAGTGGACTTATTTTAGATATGAAATA
>CAXGCE010000288.1:0-3839 GCA_964007795.1 uncultured Alphaproteobacteria bacterium
TCTCGTGTCCTTGTCCATGAGAATGCGCGCCAGTAAAGACCGTGACCCCGCCCGTAGGGTTGAAACGTACTTGCGCTGATTCCCATAGTCCGACGCCACCGCCCAACTGGCCAACAGCCGCCGAGGGGGCGACGCCGCAGGCTTCGATGTAAGCTGATAGACCGATCCCCCTTTTCTTGCCTCGAGCTTCGGCATCGGCCTTGCGGGAGGAGAAACCGCCGTAGTCTGAATCGACCAGGGCCTTGTCCATACTCGCGTGATAGTCGCCGGAATCATAAACATGGACCACCGGTGTCTGGTATGGCATTTGCTCCGACTTGATGAAATTGATCTTACGGATCTCTGCCGGGTCCATGCCCATCTCGGTTGCCGAAACGTCCACCAACCGCTCCAACAGATAGGTCGCCTCCGGCCGGCCGGCACCGCGCGCGGCATCTACCGGCGCTGTATTGGTCATCACAGCCTTCATTTCTACATAGATCGCCGGTGTGGTGTATTGCCCCGCCAACAGGAAAGCGTGAAACAGGGTGGAGATGGAGACCGAGAACAATTGCAGGTAAGCCCCCATGTTGGAATGGCTGGTTACCCGCAAGGCCAGGAACTTGCCGTTTTCGTCCAGGGCCATTTCCGCCTTGGTCACGTGATCGCGGCCATGGGCATCGCACAGGAAGGCTTCCGTCCGGTCACAGGTCCATTTTACCGGGCGATTGAGCTTCTTCGCCGCCCAGGCGCATACCGCCTCTTCATTATAGGTGAAGACTTTGGAGCCGAAGCCACCGCCCACGTCGGGCGACACCACGCGGAACTTATGCTCCGGTGCGATGTTCATAAATGCCGACATTACCAGCCGATGCACATGCGGGTTTTGCGAGGTCAAATACAACGTCGTCTCGTCAGTACCCGAATTATACTCGCCGATCGCAGCCCGGGGTTCCATCGGGTTGGTCACCATACGGTTGTTGACCAATTCTATCTCCGCTACCTTATGGGCAGACGCAAATGCCGCATCCACGGCCGCCGCATCACCAAATTCCCAGTCCAGGGACAGATTGTCCGGCACCTCTTCATGCAACAGCGGCGCGCCGGGCTTGTCAGCACCCGAGGTGGAAACTACCGACGGCAGTTCGGAATAATCCACGTCGACCAATTCTGCGCCATCCTTGGCCTGCGCCAAAGTCTCAGCAATCACCACAGCAACGGGATCGCCTACGAAACGAGCCTTGTCGATGGTCAAAACGTTACGGGGCGGCATCTTGGCAACTTCACCGCCTTTACCCGCGACAGCCATACCACAGATTAAGCCGCCGATGCCGTCGTCGACCAGATCCTGTCCCACGAACACGCCGACCACGCCCGCCGCCGCTTTTGCGGCAGAGGTGTCGATAGAGTTGATGGTCGCGTGGGCATGTGGAGAGCGAACCAGAACCGCATAGGTTTGCCCAGGCCGGTTGATATCGTCGGTGTAGTTGCCTTTACCGGTCAGGAAACGGTTGTCTTCCTTGCGCTTTACGCTTGCGCCAATGCCATTCTCAGCCATGTCAGCCCCCCATGGTCTTGGCGGCTTGCTGCACCGCCTTGACGATATTGTGATAGCCTGTGCAACGGCAGATATTGCCTTCCAACTGCTCGCGGATCGTCGTTTCATCCGGGTTCGGGTTCTTTATCACCAAATCGATGGCGCTCATCACCATACCAGGCGTGCAGAACCCGCACTGCAGTCCATGATTGTCCTGAAAAGCCTGCTGCATGGGATGCCACTCACCATCTTGCGCCAGGCCTTCAATGGTTGTCACCTCGGCCCCTTCTGCCTCCAGTGCCAGCATGGTGCAGGATTTCATGCTGTCACCGTTGACATGAACGACGCAGGCGCCGCATTGGCTGGTATCACAGCCCACATGAGTGCCTGTCAGGCCCAAATGTTCGCGAATAAATTGTACCAGTAGCGTGCGGCCTTCCACCTCGCCACTCACGGCTTGACCATTGACGGTCATTGACACCGTTGCCATGCAGAACCTCCCTGTCGTCCGTTGCCGACTATTCTTGAGCCTAAATACATCCAAATCATTCGGTTTTATCAACCAAATGGTTCGGATATGTCACACGTTTAGGACGGAAGAACACAATCTTCCCCCAGTGATAGGAAGTGTTTCGCCTTGTCGCTTCAACGTCAAGCACCGATTTGGGCCACTAACCCCTGAGTACCCATTTTCTATGCCTAATTGCCACTCACCAACCCCAAAATGACTGCTACGACGATAATCAGACCGCTGACCCAAACCCAGGTGGGTAGTCCACTCGATTTTGTTACCTCCGCTTCCTTCGTAATGCCGTCATGGGTCATACTCTCGTTGCTCACAGACTCCATTTCGGGCGCAACCTCACCCGCAACGCCTGCTACGTCCAAAATTTCCGGCGGCACTTCGGTCACTGCAACTGGCTTGTTAGGCGCCTCATCTCCTTTTTTACCTTCGGCCGCAAGCGCAGCAAAGGTTTCAAAAAATTCTCTAGAAAGCTTTTTCGCTGTACCGTCAATCAGACGGCTTCCGATCTGTGCCAGTTTACCACCAACACTGGCTTCCACTTCATAACGCAACAAGCAACAGTCGCCATCAGACACCAGACTCACTTTGGCACCGCCTTTGGCAAACCCCGCTGGCCCACCCTTGCCCTCACCCTGAATGGTATAGCCGTTGGGTGGATCAATGTCGGACAAGGTCACCTGACCCTGAAAATTTGCCTTCACAGGCCCAACTTTGGCCGTCACGGTTGCAGTAAAACTGCTGTCGCCCACAGCCTCCAGCGCGCTGCACCCAGGAATTGATTTTTTCAGAATTTCCGGATCGTTCAACGCCTCCCAGACACGTTCACGGGATGCAGTTATGCGATATTCACCTTTCAGTTCCACGTCATGCCCTCGTATGCATTTATGATGATCGCAATATAGCATTTTTTGGGAGTTGAGGGAGAAGGAGAATACCGGCCGTGCAGATAATACCAGTCTTGTTGTAATGCATATTAGCCAAACCATCCCCCGCTTAGATCATCGTGCATCGCTATACTCGGGACAGTCTAGCCACGTCGTTACAAAGATCTATGGCGACACGTCACAATGAAACCCGGGTGCAGTCCAAATTTAGTTTTGTCGAAGGAAGTGGACGCAGATCAGATCGATGAGAGAAATGTGGTATCGCTAGACATGAAGGCGGGCGAAATTTCGCTCCACGACAGTGGCTTGATTCATGGTTCGGGTCCCAACAGGTCAAACCGTACGCGATGCGGGGTTACTATCCGTTTTTGTCCTACAGAAGTTAAGTGTGATTTGTCCGTGTGGCCGACTTTTGAGACGTACTTGGCACGTGGTGTCGATGAATATAGGTACAATCCAGCGGGTCCGGTTGCGCGGAGCGAAAAATATCCCACCAAAGTTTTCCCGCATTCATCTGATTTTATTTGATCTTTATTTATAAAATTTCCAAAAAAAAGGTCCTTTTTTGTATCAGTTCGCCATTATTTCCTATGATTTTTGGCCCGGTTTTTTGCTGACCCAGGGCTCCCTGCGGCAGGTTGGGGGAGCGAAACCCACCCCGCCCCAGGAGAACGTGAGATGCACATCTGGATCATGTTGGTCAGCCTTCTGAACACCCCCTCGATCGGCCAAGCCCCGGGCATGTCCCGTGATGACAGGCCCGACCCGATCGTCCGCTACCGGGGCATCGACGCCCTGCTCGAAAAGTTCGACGCCGAAGCCGACGGCCTCTAGCCGACGGCCGCGCCCGACGCCCGCATCACCGCCGCCGCGCCCGTCGCCCGGAGCGACTCCGGCACGCCCTCCGAAAGGG
>CAXGCE010000289.1:0-3839 GCA_964007795.1 uncultured Alphaproteobacteria bacterium
CGTAATTAAAGGTACCATCAGTTTGCCCTCTTATTACCCTATAGACAAAGTGGCCCTTCCCGGAGGAGTCCGAGTTGGGCGAATGTATCTCTCTAAGTTGTACTATGCCTTCGGTTATCTCTATGCGAAAGCAGCTGCTCGACGAACCCTCTGGCCGCTTGAGGGGATTCTTTGGCTTGTCACTGAATCCCCTTTTCCCCGCGACGATAACGAGCGTGTTCACGCCGATTTCACCTTCGCCACGCAAGGGATTGCTGATAACTCGAAAAAGTCCGATACACCGAAAACCGAAAATTCAGGCGATAAACAGGCCGGCAAGAGAGAGCCAGAGAAAGGGTCCACGGATGATTTAAAACCAAAAGGCTTCTGGCCATGGTGGATATATGTAGCCTCATTTATTGTAGGCTGCATTCTGTACAAGTGCATCACCGCACTAGTGCCCCAGCAACTCGTTTGATTTCTCGATCTCTATTCTGCTCCTCACAAGCTGACACAAAGTTGGACGCCGTCGCGGTAACTGTTTCTATCGGGCAATCTGTCATGACGAACAAATATGCTGAAGGTTATCCCGGCAGGCGCTATTACGGCGGTTGCGAATACGTGGATGTAGCCGAGCAATTGGCCATCGACCGCGCGAAAAAGATCTTTGATTGCGCCTTCGCCAACGTGCAACCTCATTCCGGTGCGCAGGCAAATCAGGCAGTCTTCATGGCCTTGCTGCAACCCGGCGACACAGTGATGGGGATGTCTCTAGCGGCGGGAGGGCATTTGACTCATGGCGCTCCACCAAACCAGTCGGGTAAGTGGTTCAACGCCATACAGTATGGAGTGCGCCTGCAGGATGCCCGAGTCGATTTTGACGAGATTGAGCGTCTGGCCAATGAGCACAAGCCAAAACTGATTGTGGCTGGCGGGTCTGCCTATCCCCGTATTCTTGATTTTGCCAGCTTTCGCCGGATTGCCAATGAAGTGGGCGCCAAATTGATGGTGGATATGGCCCATTTCGCTGGTCTTGTAGCGGGCGGCAGTCACCCTTCGCCTTTGCCACACGCTCATGTTGTCACCACCACAACACACAAGACGTTACGGGGCGCCCGAGGTGGCATGGTGTTGAGCAATGATGAGGGTTTGGGGAAGAAAATCAATTCCGCCATTTTCCCTGGCCTTCAGGGTGGCCCTCTGATGCACGTGATCGCTGCCAAGGCCGTGGCTTTTGGTGAAGCTTTGACCCCGGAATTCAAGATCTATTCCCAAGCGGTGGTTGAAAATGCCCGCGCCTTGGCCTTTGTGTTGCAGGAACGAGGCCTGGATATCGTTTCGGGCGGAACAGATACCCACCTAATTCTAGTGGATCTGAGGCCCAAGCGTTTGACCGGAAACGTAGCCGAGGCGGCTTTGGAACGGGCTGCGATTACCTGCAACAAAAACGGTGTACCCTTTGATCCAGAAAAACCAACTGTGACGTCCGGCGTACGTCTCGGAACTCCGGCGACCACCACGCGCGGCTTTGGTATCAAGGAATTTCAGACCGTCGGCCATCTAATCGCTGATGTTCTTGAAGGATTGGCCGCCAACGATATTGGCAACAACGGCAAGGTCGAGTCCGAAGTGCGAGCCAAAGTCGAGACGCTCTGCGCGGCCTATCCCATCTACTGAACAATGCAACTGAAAAATCATATCGAAACAGGATAATTGAAAACGATGCGTTGCCCATTTTGCCTTCATAACGATACTCAGGTTAAGGATTCCCGGCCGACGGAGGATAATGCCGCAATCCGGCGTCGCCGGTTTTGCGTCGATTGTGGATCGCGCTTCACAACGTTCGAGAGGGTGCAGCTGCGGGATCTGATGATACTAAAGAAAAATGGCCAACGTGTGCCGTTCGAGCGGGATAAACTGATCCGTTCCGTCCAATTGGCATGCCGCAAGCGCCCGGTTGACGAAACGCGGGTTGAGCGTGTTGTGAACGGCATCCAGCGCCGCCTGGAGAGTTCCGGCGAAAGTGAAATCCGCTCGGAAACCGTGGGTGAATTGGTGATGGAGGCGTTGTCGAACCTGGATCCAGTGGCCTATGTGCGCTTCGCTTCGGTCTACAAAAATTTTCGCGAGGCCCGCGATTTTGAAGATTTTGTCGGACAGATTGGCGGGGAAGGGGAGATTGAAGACAATTGATGATCAGGCTTCACAGCGCTCCGATTTCGATTATCTAAGACTCGCTCTCGCCTTGGCCAGGCGCGGCCTAGGCAATGTCTGGCCCAACCCATCCGTGGGTTGCGTCATCGTTCGGGACGGTCTGATCGTTGGCCGTGGTTGGACACAGCCCGGCGGTCGTCCTCATGGTGAGACGCAAGCCCTGGGGCAGGCCAAGGACAGGTCAAGGGGAGCAACCGCCTTTGTCACGTTGGAGCCCTGCGTCCATCACGGACAGACCCCACCCTGCGCGCAATCGCTGATTAATGCTGGCATTGCCCGTGTCGTAATCGCCGCCCCGGATCCTGACCACCGGGTTGATGGCCGTGGCGCTAAATTGTTGCATGCCGCGGGTGTTCTGGTGGAATGGGACGAACAGCTTGACGCTATTGATCTTAATGTCGGCTTTTTGTCCCGCATTCAACGGGATCGACCGATGGTGACCATGAAACTAGCTTCAACCCTGGATGGCGCCATCGCGACCGCCGACGGTGAAAGTCAATGGATTACAGGCTCTCCGGCGCGCCGGCGTGGACATCTTCTCCGGGCACAACATGATGCTATACTGGTGGGGATTGGTACGGTGTTAGTAGACGATCCTGAACTCACCTGCCGCTTGCCCGGAATGGCGGGTCAGTCGCCTGTGCGCGTGGTTTTGGACAGCCGTTTGCGGTTGCCGCCGAATAGCCGCCTTGTCAAGGGCGCGGAAGCATATCCCCTATGGATCCTTACCGGATCTAAACAAACAAAATATGATATAGGTCAAGCCGGCGTGGATGTGATCGCGACGCCTCTTAATGACGCAGGCAGAATAGATCTTGATTCGGCCTTGGCAGTGCTTGCTCGGCGTGGCATTACCCGACTGTTGATTGAAGGTGGCGGCACCATCGCCACGGCCTTCCTATCGGCTGGGCTGGTTGATCGTGTGGCTTGGTTCCGCGCGTCGGGCATAATGGGCGGTGACGGTCTGCCTGTATTCGGCGACTTGGGATTGACGGTCCTGGACAAGATGCCTCGTTTTCGCCGAACGGAAATCGAAACCTTAGGAGACGATGTACTGGAAAGCTACGTACATCAGGCGTAATAAAAGGTATGTTTACAGGAATAGTTACAGATATCGGTCGAATTAATGAAGCGGAGGTTGCAGGCGATACAAAATTTGTAATCGCCACGGCCTACAATACCGAATCCATCGCAATTGGCGCCTCAATTTGTTGCTCTGGCGTCTGTCTGACGGTGGTCGATAAAGCAGATGGCTGGTTTTCAGTTACTGCGTCGGCTGAGACACTGGCCTGTAGCAATATCGGCGACTGGGGCGTGGGGACCCCAATCAATCTGGAGCGAGCGCTGAAGGTTGGAGATGAACTGGGTGGTCATATCGTCTCGGGCCACGTCGATGGTGTAGTTGAAATTGCATCAATCGAAATCGAAGGTGACAGCTTGCGGTTCTGTTTCACCTTGAGCGACGATCTGGCGCCTTATATCGCTCCCAAGGGTTCGGTTTGCTTAAATGGTGTATCCTTGACGGTGAACGAGGTAGATGACGCTGAATTCGGCGTCAATATAATTCCCCATACCCGGGAAATGACTACGTTTGGACGGGCTAGGGCCGGAGACCGGGTCAACCTGGAAATTGATGTGTTGGCTCG
>CAXGCE010000290.1:0-3835 GCA_964007795.1 uncultured Alphaproteobacteria bacterium
CAAGCAACATTTCCCAACCTTGAACATACATGGTTTCAGCCCTCCGGAACTGCATCATTTCACCAGGGTCTGCAACCTGCCAATTCAAACCGTGCTGGAACGTCTCAAGGCTGCTGGCCTGGGAAGCATACCAGGCGGCGGGGCTGAAATTCTCGTTGACCGTGTGCGTGACGAGATCACCCGTGGCAAAGTAAACACCGACGACTGGCTCAACGTCATGCGAACCTGGCACCAGCTCGGTGGCATCAGTACGGCAACCATGATGTTCGGCCACGTGGAAACCCTGGCAGAACGGATTGAGCACCTGGAACGATTGCGACAGGTACAGGATGAAACGGGTGGCTTCACGGCATTTATCTGCTGGACCTTCCAACCCGACCATACGGACATGGCTGACGTTCCGGCTGCCAAGCATAGCCGTAATGAGCCGGAGGAACGTCCCCTTGCCGTTGGCACCGTCCCCTACAAGCAAGAACGCCTTTAAATTCGAATGGATATCAAGTATTAGCTGAAGGGGAAGTATCATATACTCCTCTACAAGACACAACCTCTCAAGCTCTTTTTGACGCAATAAAAGAAGAAGTTATCACCGCCCGCCGCCTTTTTGATTCAAAAGGCTGGCCAAAAATTGATGTCACCAGGCGCTCTATAGAAGAAACAGCAGCTGCTGTTATTAGCTTGCATACTGAACGCGTTGAAGGTTTATCCCAAGGATAAAAATATTTTCTACCTTGCAACAAGGGTTGACGAAATCGGAAAGAAGGACAATCACCGTGACCTATGATTTACTTCAAACCGGAGAAAAATAGCTGCCGTAAACTAGATCCTAGAGATCGCGGTATTTGTCTACTACATCGCGCCAGTTCTTTATGTCGTCGGGGCTGGAAATCCGTGTTGCTAGGCCGGCCATAGGTGTGACGGGGACCAACAGACGATCCACGCCAGCGTCGGCTAGGGCAGAAATTTGGTCCATATCGTCTGGAAATGATGTGGTGATCTCCAGGGTGTCTGGATCACGACCATGTTCCTCGGCCGTCTGCCGGGCAAGACCAATCAAGTCAGCTGGAGCACCACGGGCTGGAAAATACCCGTCGCCCAAGCGCCCCGCCCGTCGCGCAGCGGGCCGAGAATGCCCTCCCACGATAATTGGGACCGTGCCGCCGATGGGTTGGGGTCGGCAATAGATGTTCTCGAAGTTAGCGTATTCTCCCTGATGAGTGGCTTTTTCTTGACTCCATAAAGCGCGCATGGCGGCCACATAATCGTCCGTCCGCGCCCCTCGGTCCTCGAATGGTGCGCCCAGGGCTTCGAATTCCTCGCGCATCCAGCCGACTCCGATACCCAGGAGTACCCGGCCGCCGGACATCATGTCTAAGGTGGCAATCTGCTTAGCAGTGATGACAGGATTGTGTTGGGGTAGGATTAGAATACCGGTGGCTAGCTTTATCTTAGAAGTAACCGCGGCTACATAGGCCATCCAAATCAAGGGGTCGGGTAGAGGCACGTCATCTTGGCCGCCTGCCATCTTGCCGTCTTCCGAATAAGGGTAGGCAGATTGATAATTTGCCGGAATTACGGTGTGTTCAACGGTCCAAGCCGATTCAAATCCGGCCTCTTCTGCCGCCAGGATTAGTTCAACCGCTTCGGCCGGATCAACATAACGGCCAGTATTGCAATAACGCAGTCCGAATTTCATAATTGCTTCCTCATCTATGTTGTTGGCATTTTGAGCGACCTATCCCAGGCAATCAACTTCCCTGTAAAACGGCTGACCCGGACATCCACAACAGCCGCAGACCCAGTAAAATCAATAGAATGTTGAGAGCTATGCGGAACCGGCTGTCGCCCATGCTATACAGCACCCGTCGACCGATCAGGGTTCCGAGAACACCAAAGCTTATCATGCCAATTACCAGGGGTAGATAAGGAAGGTAGTTGAAACCAAGAACTCCGAAGACAGCAATCTTTAAACCATGCTGGAACACCATGCAGCCCGCCTGGGTGCCTACGTGGGTCATACGATCCAGGTTTAGGGATTTTATAACGGCGGCGACAAACGGCCCCGTGCCGCCAATAAACATAGTCAGGAAGCCAGAAATAATCCCACCCAAGAAAATAGTGGCCCGGCCAAGGCTAAAGTTTTTCTTGTTTCTGGCAGACCAGAGCACAAATATCCCAACCGCTAGGTACAACAGCCAGTCCGGCAGACGCGTTGCGATCAGGCCACCGGTCACTGCACCCAGCAGGCCGCCAAGTGTCATTGGCAAAAGCACGGGCAGATGGATATGCCGTGCCATGACGGCCGCGCGGGAGATATTGGAGCCGATTTGTACTACTCCGTGCACGGGAATTAGGGCGTGCGCCGGCAAAATAGTTGCTATTACGGCCAGCAGAACCATGCCACCGCCCATGCCTAAAGCAGCCGAAATGAACGAGGTAAAGGCACTAATTACCAAGAGTGATGTGGCCAGCCAAAGCGATAGGTCATCGGGCAATAGGCTAGCCCAGTTGAAGCTGCTCAAGAAATCATCTACCTGGCATTAATCAAAGACGATAAATTCGGGTAGCGGTGTCGTGAAATAGCTTGGCCTTTTCATCTGCTGAATAATTTTCGGTCAATCGTTTGAAGCTGTTCCAAAGCACATTGTAGCTGCAAGTGCACATGTCCACAGGAAAATTAGACTCGAACATACAGCGATCAGGTCCGAACTGCTCGATGGTGAATTCGTAATAGGGTCGGGTGGCCTCCATCAATTCTTGCGAGGTGGGCGGGCGGTCCTGTTCGTGCCATCCAAAACCGTTCAGTTCCATATTGATACCACCAAGTTTAGCAACAACGTTTTGACATTTTGCCAGTTCCGCGATGTCCGCCTGCCACTGGGCGAAGTTTTCTTCTAGTTTGCCTTCGTATGGCCCAATACCTACAGGGCCGCCAAAATGATCCAGTATGATAGTCGTATTGGAGTAAGCCTCGGCAAGTTCCGTCAACTCCCCGATCTGCGTGTGATAGCACCAGCCTTCGAAGCTCATGTTGTATTTCGCTAGGTGGGCAAATCCTTGACGGAAACTGTCCTGACGATACAGATGCTGGACAGGCAAGCACCGGGCGTTGGGCACGACGGCTGAGGCATCCCAGGTGCAGGAATGACGAATGCCCCGGAACCTCCCGTCACCAGCTGCTAGATGAGCTTCCAATATTGGAGCAACGCCGTCGCCCAGACATAGATCAGCGTGACCGACAATTGCGGCGGCCACCCCACAATTGCCATACAGACCGGAAGCACTCATTGCCGCGATACCGGCAACGAAGGTGGTCTCGTTGACCATTCTCATAGGCGAAGGATTGTTAACATCGATCATGGCACCGCATTCGATGAACACGGTGGAAACCACATTGTGTCCGCAATTAAGGTCTTCCAGAATTTCGTCCAGCAAATACCGGTGTGCCACGCGCGCATGGTTGAATTCCCAAAGGTGATGGTGCGGATCACAGATGGGCAGATCCGGTTCCAAGGTCTCTTCTATGACCAGGTTCAACCAATCGTAGTTGCTAGATTTAACGGCCATGTGTTCATTCCTTCCATGCAAGTTCTGTCAATTTTGGTCAGTGAGCCTGTGCGGTCAAGGTGCTATGATTTGGAGATCGATCAAGACTGGAGCGCTCATGTCAGAAATGTCGCAATCAACCAAGGAGAATGAAGCCTTGATCGATGCTATCAGCGACTTGCTTTCACCGTTGCTGAACAGCATGGAAACCCTGAACCATGTGGCCCGGAACCTGCATCCACCCAATCTCGGCAACTTGGTGACCGGCGTGGAGAATGTAGATGCGGCG
>CAXGCE010000291.1:0-3831 GCA_964007795.1 uncultured Alphaproteobacteria bacterium
AGTCGGTTATCATCGGACAAAGTTCAAAGCGACCGACGGTGAGCTTTTTGTCAGAAATACGTTTCATGTCAAAATCAAAATTCTTTTCATCAATGCCTTTCGCTTCCAATACGATTCGCACGCTGTCTGGACGCGAGGTCAACTCCGGGAACTGAATGTTACGGTGGATGATGACGGTACCGCCTTCGCCCTTAACGCCAAAACGGATGGCGACGGCATACAAATCGAAAGCGGCAATGGCTCCTTCCGGGTCAAGGATACCTTGTTTCCGACCAATCATTGGAATGCCAATGTTCTTGGGCAATCAAGGGTCCTGAACACCCTGACCGGGCGTATCAACCAGGTACGCATCGATGCCGCCGGGCAGGAACCGATCATGACCGAAAAAGGATACGTGATGGCGACGAAGTACCGCTATAGCGGCGAGTTGGAGAACGAGGTTTGGTATGACGGTGCCGGGCGTTGGGTGAAACTGGCGTTCAAAGGCCGCGATGGCACACCAATTACCTATAAATGCCGTCGCTGCCAGGGTGGCGAACCGAGGCCGTGAACTCTGTCCAGCCCCCAAATGATCATGCGGTCGCCTGGGTCACCGGGGCAGGCAAGGGCATTGGCCGGTACCTGGCGTTACGCCTAGCCGCGGAAGGTTGGCCCGTCGCCGCCAGCGCCCGGACAGAAGAGGATTTGGCAAATCTGGAGGCGGCCTGTCCGTCGCGCCGGATTACCGGATTTCCCCTGGATGTAACCGATGCCGCCCGTACAGAGGAGGTCGTGGCGCGGATCGAAGCGCATATGGGCCCGCTTGATTTGGTAGTGCTAAATGCGGGCACCCATGCAGCGATGCCGGTTACTGAGTTTTCAACCGCTACCTTTCGCCACCTGGTGGACACCAACCTAATGGGTACGGTGCACGGACTAGAGGCTATCATCCCGCGGTTGATTGCCCGCAAGGCCGGGCGGATTACCGTCGTGGCCTCGCTAGCAGGGTATCGAGGTTTACCGACCGCTGCGGCCTACGGCGCAACCAAGGCGGCTTTGATAAATATGTGCGAGGCATTGCGGCCCGAGCTAGACAAGCATGGCGTGGTGCTACAATTAATCAATCCGGGTTTCGTCAAGACGCCCCTAACGGATAAGAACAAATTTTCCATGCCATTTTTGATGCCGGTCGAAGACGCTGTCGAAGCAATCATGAGGGGTCTGCGGGGTAAAACCTTCGAAATTGCTTTTCCCGGCCGCTTTGCTTTTTTGATGAAGATCTTACGTTGCCTACCGGACTGGCTATTCTTCGCCCTGACGGCAAGAATGATAAAATAGTGCAGCAAGCCTGCAACAATTATCGGCGGTATCTGGAAACTCTGAGGCCAGAGACACTGCCCGAGTTACAGAAGTATGTTTCCGCCGAGGTGCATTTTCAGGATCCGTTCAACGATGTGCACGGTATCGACGCCATGGCAGAGATATTCGAACATATGTTCGAGTCTGTAGGTCCAGTCCAGTTTACGGTCTATCATGCGCAGGCAACCGGTAGGGTTGGCCTGTTCAGCTGGCGTTTCGTGGGCCAGCTATTCGGCAAACCCTGGGTCTTTAATGGCACCAGTGTGATCACATTCGATGAGGATGGCATGGTCATCGTACACATAGACCATTGGGACGCGGCTCAGAATTTCTACGAGCGCCTGCCGCTTATCGGCTGGCTGTTTGCCTGGCTAAGGCGCCGTCTGGCCAGGCAGTAAATGCAGGCGCGGCGTCCGCCAAGACGTTTGCCGTTTTGCCGATGACCAGGGTTGCGACCCCTATCTCCAACCCCAACTTTGAGACATGGGTGCGGTTGAGCAGAACACCTAATGCCTGCCAGTACATCCAATCATTGAAACAAACCCGCAACAGGCTCTCGCCCGTTTTTAGGTTCATGTCGTATTGCCGGTTTAGCGCGTTGCCATAGGCCAAATATTTGCAGCATCAGTCACCCTCCCTAGGCCGGAATCGCTTTGCTCAAGCGTGAACCGCGATTATTCTCGAGACGACGGACAATGATGCTGTGTTTCTGCCGCGTCAGTGGGAAGCGCCAGATTATCACGACCGCTAATACCTTTATTACGCAAGGCACAACCGCATAGATCACCACCAGCGCGGTTCGACCTGCCTCCGAAGGTGCAGCCGGGTCAAATCCCAATACCGCCACGCCGGGTAGCGCTACCCCGAAGGCTGCAGCCAGAGCCAGTTTTGTGCTCATGCTCCACAACGCGAACAGCTGCCCGGCTCGGTCAGTACCGAATTTCAGCCGATCATAGTCAACCACATCGGCTTGCATAGCCGGCGGCAGCGCCAAGTCCGCGCCAAGGGCCAGTCCCGTGATCAGGCAGACAGCGGCGAACGCTGCGTAGGCCCCGACTGACAGGACGGGTACTATTATGAAGGCCAAAGCGGCAGCTAGCATCGCCACGCACCAGATCTTGTGCTTGCTCCACCGGCGACTTAGCGATAACCACAGCGGTATGCCGAGGATGGCGGAGACGAAATAAACAAGGATAAAAATCGGCCGTGCCCCGGCGCTCGCTCCCAACCCATATTCTAGATAGTAGAAGAACAAGGCGGCCGGTATGCCATTTGCCAGGCTGTTTAAAAACCACGTCGATAGCAGCCGCTGAAACAACCGGTTGGCGAACAACGTCCGCCAATGACTTGTCTGAGCGGCACGAGCTGGCCGAGTTCTCGGGATTTCGGCTTCAGGTACCAACCATATAAGCAATGGAAACAGCACGGCGCCGATCGCGACGGCTAGCCAGGCGATTGCACCAACGGAGGCAGTTTCACTCCAGCCGATTTGAACGGCGACCGCATTGACGATGCCTGCTGCGACGATGCCAATCAAGGCAGCGCCTTCCCGCCAGGAGGTAATTCGGGAACGTTCGTCATAGCTTTTGGTCAACTCGGCACCCCAGGTCAAATAGGGAACGGCAACCATAGTCCAGCCCCCATAGAGTACTATGGACCAGCCCAATAAATAGCCTGCCGAGGCCTCGGCTGGGGGATTTAGGATTCGCACCAGGCCAACACCAGCCAACACCGCGCCAATTGCGATCCAAGGCTTGCGGCGAGCACCACCTATCGGGTGGCGGTCGCTTAACCAGCCGACCAGGGGATCGGTAGCGGTATCGAAGATACGGCCGGTCAGCAGAATATAGCCAGTTACTATCAAACCCAGGCCGAGACTGCTGGCGTAAAGCGGCGGCAAGAAGACCATTACTGGTATAGTTGGCAACGCAACCACGAAGGCCGGCATGCTGTAGGCGAGCAGTGTCTGACGCGGCACACCGCTCGCATCAGTCGGAGCTTTGGTCATCTAGTCGTGCTCAATAAGGAAATGACCCACGTCGATTTGGCCAAGATCAAAGCCAGCCTCGCAATACGTCAGGTAATAGCGCCACATTTTATAAAATCTCTGGTCAAAGCCTAGAGCCTTTATCTCGGGCCAATTGTCCTGAAAGGCCTGATCCCAGCGGCGCAGTGTTTCTGCATAAGACTGACCGAAGAAATACTCCTCGCATAACCGCAACCCCTGACCCGACAGCGTCTGCCTGAATCGTTTGAGACTTGGCAGCATTCCGCCAGGAAAGATGTAGCGTTGGATGAAATCGGGGGTTTTTCGATAATGGGCAAAAGCAACATCGTCCACGGTTATGACCTGCATCGCCGCCTTACCGGCCGGTGTCAGCCTTGCCCGTAGAGCGTCAAAAAATGTCGGCCAATAAGCTTCTCCGACCGCTTCGAACATCTCGATCGAGACAATTTTGTCGAATGTATCTGTAACGTCGCGGTAATCCTGCA
>CAXGCE010000292.1:0-3815 GCA_964007795.1 uncultured Alphaproteobacteria bacterium
CGGGCCGGAGTTGGAACAGATGCTGGGCGATTTGCAGCAAATCGCGGCCCGGACGAGTGAGCTTATGAACCGGCTGAATGGACTGGTCGAGAGTTCTGAAGTTACTCTATCCGTTGCGCGGGGTACCATGAACGCGGCGGACGAACTGATCGAGGGGGAATTGCGCAAAACGTTGGCTGATTTGGGCGCTGCCGCGAAAAGGTTCGAGGCGGTGGGCAAGGATCTGCAAGTCCTGGTCGCCGAGAACAGGGAGGGCCTCGCGGCCTTCACCACTGATGGACTGTTGGAGTTGACGCGCTTCCTGGAAGAATCGCGGGTCCTGGTAGCCGCCGCCTCCCGACTAGTAGAGGATTTGAAGAGTGATCCTGCTTACTTCCTCTTTGGAGGACAACAAGAGGGCTTTGAAGCTGAATGAAAGTACTGATGAAGGTTTTTGCCGCGGCATGCCTGGCGGTGATCCTGTCGGGTTGCGAGAGCCTCGTCCCAGCACTTGGTGGGCCGCCAGCCAACCTTTATACCCTGACGCCCAAGAATACCTTCACCAAGGAATTGCAGCGCGTTCGTTGGCAATTGGTGGTGGATGAGCCTCTAGCCTCCGGCGGTTTAAATATTGACCGCATTGCCCTGCGTCATTCGCCGACGGAACTGAAATACTTCGCCGGAGCCCGTTGGACAGAACGGGCCCCTCGTATGGTGCAGACCCTGATGGTGGAGAGTTTCGAGAACAGCGGTGCCATCGTTGCCGTGGGCCGTAAAGCCATAGGTTTGCGCTCCGACTACAATTTGATCACCGAGCTGCGGGAATTTCAGGCAGAGTATTTCGAATCCGATGGTGTCCCCACCGTGCGCGTGCGTCTGAACGCTAAATTAGTGAAGCAGCCCCGCCGCGCCATTGTCGCCTCCCGCACCTTCGAGTCGACGATTAAGTCAGAAGGCAAGGCGATGCGGCATGTAATCAGGGCTTTCGACCAGGCCCTGGGCAAAGTCCTGCGTCACACAGTGGAATGGACAATCAAGATGCCTTAGCTGACCATTCGTTTTTCGAGGCAGTCGTTAATATTGAACATTGGTCGTTTCAAATGGGTCGGGGTTGGCCACTGCTTCAATCCGGGTATTCCGTCGCTCCAGCTTTGCCGTATTAGCTCAGTTCAGACCGCTGGCCTCTTTGCCTCTCAGGCGCCGGCGCCCGTTCTTATCTGCCTCGTTGAAATTGGGGGCCAGCCAGGGGTTGGTGTCGTGAAAGCTCGCCAAGTGGCGAACCGTCCCAAAATACCAAGCAGGGCTGTCCTGATTGTTGAAATGGCTGAACAGAAACAGGTCTCTGGTCTGCTTCTGAAGTCGGGTTTCCTTGGCGGAAACTTTTTTTAAGCGTCATCTCCTTGGATGACTTTTTAGTCAAGGTGGCTCAGCGTCCATAACGAAGCCGCGTTAGCGGGGACAGGGGAGTGGGCAGTCGCCTGGCCGCTTTTTGAGCCCGCGCCTTCATCTTCTGGATGCGCAGAGTGCCGGCGATGCGTCGTTCCATGAAGTCCCAAGTCTCCATACAATCTTCGGACGCATCATCCAACCAGCGCAACAGAGTGGCGCAGTAGACCGCCGCTAGTAGGGCACGCTTGGAATAGTAGTTGAAATTAGTACTGTCATCGCCGGCGACGCGCCAGATGGCGTCCACCGTGCGCCACAAACCGGCGGCTGCATTCGGTGCTCGGCCCGGTAGCAGGTGCAGGGCCACGGCCCGTCGGATGGCTTCACGGTGCGGCCTCAGTTGTGTGAGGCGTAGTCGGATGATGCCACCGATCTGTTTTCGCACCGGGCCCTGATCCAGCCCGCGCGCGGTGGCCTCTGCCACCATGTTGCGATCTGCCTCCATCATGAAGAAGGCAAGTAGTTGTTTAATCCCGCCAGGAAAGGCGTCCTTGGCCAACGCGGGTTCTACGCCGCTGGTCGCGATGGCGCTTTCCAAAGTTTTTTGGCTCCAACCGCCGAACGGCGCCGCGTGCAGAGCCTTAGTTAGGATCGCACGCCGAGCATCGGTTCGGGCGTCGTTCATATTTTCTCCTCGGCCTCTTCTTGCGAGCATTCCGCGGTAAAAACGTGGCGCATTTCGCTGTCGAATATCAAATTGCTCAGTTCATTCATACGCTGGGGATAAAGAATGCCATCCAAATGATCACATTCATGCTGCACCACCCGGGCATGGAAGCCTTCGACAGTGCGTTCAATTGACTCGCCGTTTAAATCGGCGCCGTGATAGCGCAACCGGTTGTGACGCGGGACAAGGCCACGCAAGCCGGGAACGGACAAGCAGCCTTCCCAATCCTCCCCCATATCCTCGCCCAAGGCTTCAAGGACCGGATTGATCAGGATGGTCAGAAGGGCATCTTCCTCCTCTGGCGGCGTGGGCGGCCGGAAAACCACCAGCCGTATGGGGACATGCACCTGCGGCGCTGCCAGGCCGGCACCGGGCGCGTCGGCCATGGTCTCGATCATATCCGCCGCCAGTTTGCGGATCTCTGGCGCGGTGGGGTCCGGGATTTCATCCGCCCGCCGGCGCAGAACGGGATGGCCCATACGGGCAATTTTTAGAATAGACATGTTGGCAATATGGCCCTAAGGCGCGGCAGGCGCTACCCGCAAAATGCGCCCGTCATTGGAATCCGTAAGTAGATATAAAAGGCCGTCGGGACCTTGACGCACGTCCCGAATGCGCTCGCCGAAACCTTTTAGAAGATGTTCTTCCTTCACAACCGTTTCCCCCTTCAGGGTCAGCCGCGCTAACAGGCGGAATTTCAAGGCGCCCACAAACAGATTACCGCGCCACTTGGGAAACGCGTCACCGGTGTAGAAAGCCATGCCAGATGGGGCGATGGATGGGTCCCAATAATAGATGGGCTGTTCCATGCCTTTTTTGTGGGTGCCAACGCCGATCTTGTTGCCCGAATAGTGCCGGCCATAGGCGATGACCGGCCAGCCGTAATTGCGGCCGGGCAGTGGTATGTTTATCTCGTCTCCGCCCATTGCGCCATGTTCATGAATCCACAGGCGCCCGGTTTTCGGATGCAGGGCTGCGCCCTGGGGGTTGCGATGACCATAGGACCAGACTTCCGATCGATATCCGGGCTTGCTAACGAAGGGATTGTCGTGCGGCGCGGTGCCATCGGGCCGGATGCGGACCACATTGCCCCGGTTGATGGTGAAATCCTGCGCTCGGTCCCGCTGGCCCCGTTCGCCCAAAGTGATGAATAGTTTGCCGTCACGGGAAAATACCAGGCGGGAGCCAAAATGCCGGCCGCCGTGGCTTTTTGGTATTTGCCGGAAAATTACCTTCACATCGTCCAAGCGGTTACCGGCGACAACCAGGCGGGCCCGCGCCACCGCTGTGCCGGCGCCCCTCACTCCTGGTTCAGCGAAGGAGAAATAGATAAAGTTATTACCGGAAAACTCAGGGTCGACCGCCACATCAAGCATGCCGCCTTGGTTGCGGGCATAAACTTCTGGCATGCCGGATAGACGGGGGGACATTTTGCCGGCCGGGGTGACGATACGGATACCGCCAGCCCGTTCCGTGACGATCATCCTGCCGTCGGGCAGAAAGGCCAAGCCCCAGGGCGAGCGCAGTCCATTGACGACGGTGGTGACCTCCAGGCGGTAATACTCGCTATTGAAGACCTCGGCACGGACTGCCACACCAAGGCTGCAAAATATCACAAGAACTGCGCCTGCAATCCTCACGAAGTGATCTTCTTCCAATAGGTATCCTTGGACGCCAGTTTGCCGCCCTGAAAGGTATAGATATCAACCCCCCCGCACATCAA
>CAXGCE010000293.1:0-3773 GCA_964007795.1 uncultured Alphaproteobacteria bacterium
AAATCGTTTCCGAACCCTATGTCTTGGTGACCACAGGCGGGGGCGGGGACGGCGAAGCGCTAATCGATTGGGTGCTGCGTGCCTATGAGGCGGACGGCCGCATGCTTTACCCGGCCCTGGTGGTCCTAGGTCCTTTCATGCAGCCTGAAACCCAGGCAGAGTTCATCGACCGAGCTAACAAACTAAGCCAGGTGCAGGCTATCACCTTTGACGCTAAATTGGAGGAGTTGGAAGATAACGCCATCGGTGTTGTGGCTATGGGCGGCTACAATACATTTTGCGAGATCCTCAGCTTCAATAAGCGGGCCCTGATTATCCCGCGCACCCGGCCGCGCATGGAGCAATTTATCCGCGCTAGCCGGGCCCAGGAATTAGGACTGGTGCGCATGTTGGAGGATGATGGCAAGCGTCATGTGGATGTCATGGGCAAAGCCTTGCGGGAGTTGCCCTATCAAAACCGCCCTCGAGATGTCATCGTGCCGGGCCTGCTGGAAGGCCTGGATAACGTCAACCGGTTGGTTGCGCCATGGCTAATGGAACCCCCCATGGTCGCTGAAGCCGCACAGATGCGGTCAGGACAAACAATACCACGTGCAAAAGCGTCATCCGGCGATTAGCTTGTTTCCGCTACTAGTTCGTCGTGACGATCGTCAAAATGAAAGAAATTGCCATCGCACCCGTGGCCTTCATCGTAAAGGGTTATCCACGGCTATCCGAGACCTTTATCGCACAAGAGATTGAGTCTTTAGAAAGACGGGGATTGGAGATCCGTATCATATCCTTGCGCCATCCCTCGGACAGTACGATTAATCCCGTGCACCGGCGGGTCGGCGCGTCCGTCAACTATTTGCCGGAATATCTTTATCAGGAACCTCTGCGTGTTTGGCGCGCATGGTTGCGGGTGCGCCGCATGCCAGGGTTCGAATGGGCTCGGCGTCAATGGATGGCCGACCTGCGCCGCGATCCCAAACCGAACCGGGTGCGCCGCTTCGGCCAGGCGATGGTGCTGGCGGCAGAATTAGGGGCCGATGTTTCTCACCTGCATGCCCATTTCCTGCACACGCCGGCCTCTGTCACACGCTACGCCGCACATCTCACTGGCCGGTCATGGAGTTGTTCCGCACATGCCAAGGACATTTGGACAACGCCGGAATGGGAGAAGCGGGAGAAATTGGCGGATGTCAGCTGGCTAACTACCTGCAGCCAGGTGGCGTGGGATCATCTGGCGATCCTGGCACCATTGGAAAACGCCGAAGGCACCGTTATTTTAGCATATCACGGCATTGATCTGGAGCAGTTTCCTCCACCCCAAATTGCGATGGGCCGGCGCGATGGTGCCGATGTGGAGGATCCTGTTCGGATATTGTCGGTGGGCCGAGCGGTTGCCAAGAAAGGGTACGATGATCTGATAGCGGCGCTGGCTATGTTGCCTGGCAGCATCCACTGGCGCCTCGATCACATTGGTGGCGGCGTACTGTTGGAGCAGTTGAAGAAGCAGGCGGTGAAGGCGGGCATTGCCGATCGCATTACCTGGCATGGCGCTCAACCGCAGGCGTTCGTGCTGAAAGCCATGGGTCAATCAGATGTGTTCGTTCTGGCGAGCCGCATCGCCCCGGATGGAGACCGTGACGGCTTGCCGAATGTTCTGATGGAAGCGAATAGCCAAGGCCTGGCCTGTATAGCCACCCATTTGTCGGCCATACCGGAGTTGATTATCCACGATGAAACCGGTTTGTTGGTGGAACCCGACGACCGCCTCGGGTTAAGCAGTGCCCTGGTATCGCTGATCGGCGACCCTGCGCGGCGTCATGAATTGGGGCAGGCGGGACAATCCCGGGTGCGGCTAGAATTTTCCCATGACCAATGCATCGAACGCCTGGCAGGGAAGTTTGGACTACTCGCACCAACCGCTGATTCCGACGTCAAGGTTGTGCGGAAAGCGTGATGCCTGTCCGGCGCATTGCCTTTTATGCCCCCCTGAAGGCGCCGAACCATCCAATACCTTCTGGTGACAGACGCATGGGTCAATTGTTGATCCAGGCGCTGGAAGCCATGGGCGCGGTCGTGCACGTTGCGTCGGATTTCCGCGCCTACGACGGACAGGGGGACCCGGCACACCAAGCGACCTTACGGGATCTAGGCCTATCTCTAGCGGACGATTTGATTGCACATTATCAGGCCATGCCGCGCGGCGCGCAGCCCACTGCCTGGTTTACCTATCATCTTTATCACAAGGCACCGGATTGGCTGGGTCCCAGGATCACGGCAGCCCTTGGCATCCCATATTTGGTGGCGGAAGCTTCATTTGCACCGAAACAAGCTGGCGGACCATGGGATATGGGCCACAATGCGGCCGGCCGTGCCATCGCGGCAGCCGACTTGGTATTTTGCATGACGCGTCTGGACATGGCCTGCGTACAGCCTTTGATCCGGGCTGATCATGAGCTGGTTTTCTTGCCCCCCTTTTTGGACGCCGCGCCGTTCCTGGGGGTGGAGCAAAACCGAAAGAGGGTTGCGCAATTCTACGGGGTGGATCCTTCGAAGTATTGGCTGTTGGCGGTTGGCATGATGCGTCCAGGGGATAAATTGCAATCCTATCAACGTCTTGGTGCGGCCTTGCGCCACTTGGATCGGGACGATATGCAGCTTTTGGTTCTAGGTGACGGCGCGGCTCGAAGTCAGGTGGTAGAAGCCTTAGCGCCGGTGCGAGATAGAACGAAACTGTACGGCGCAGTATCCATTTCTAAGTTGCGTGAAGTTTATTGCTGTTGCGACCTATATACCTGGCCCGGCGTTGGTGAGGCCTATGGCATGGCGTATTTGGAAGCCCAGGCGTCCGGTCTGCCGGTAGTAGCTGGCAATGAAGGGGGTATACCGGATGTTGTCTTGGACGGCGACACCGGCTTGTTGACGCCGCCCGGAGACGATGTTGCATTTGCCATGGCCATCGGCCGATTGCTTGACGATGTCGACCTGCGCAATAAGCTATCCAGGGGCGCTCAGGATTTTGTCTCACGCGAGCGCACGGTCCAGATGGCTGCCAATTTATTGGGAAAGGCAATTCCATGACCCTTCTGGGCATGATCCGCCACGGGCGTACTGCATGGAATGGCGAAGGACGTTTGACCGGTCGGGCCGATATTTCCCTAACGAACCAGGGCCGTGCAGCGCTAGCGGGTCTCCGCCCGCCTAAGGAATTGGACGGTGCCTTTTGGCACGTCAGTCCGTTGCAGCGGGCCCAACAGACCGCCCGGATTATCGGCGGCCGAAAAATCGATTTCCGCACCGAGGAACGCCTAATCGAAATGGACTTTGGTGCCTATGAAGGCAGCACCTTGGAAGAACTGCGGAACGATCCGGCGAAGAAAATGGCTGCCAACGAAGATCGCGGATTGGATTTTCTGCCGCCCGACGGGGAAAGTCCCCGTATGGTACAAATTCGGCTACGCCCGTTTATAGCGGAATTGGGCCGGGGCGGCGGCCGTCATGTCGCTGTGGCCCACAAATCAGTTATCCGCGCTATTTTTGCCGAAGCCTACGACTGGGATATGATGGGCTGTCCGCCAGTCAAGTTACGTTGGGACCAGGCGCATTTGTTTTCCATCAATTGCCGAGGTGGTCTGTCGCCAGTGCAGATGAACGTCCCCATGCAGGTAGTGAGCGAAACCTTTTCATGACGAAAGAGAAGCGGGTCCTATTCTATGTCCAGCACTTGTTGGGCATCGGCCATCAACGCCGGGGAGCTACCCTGACCCGAGCGATGCAGGATGCTG
>CAXGCE010000294.1:0-3752 GCA_964007795.1 uncultured Alphaproteobacteria bacterium
AGCGGGGCAATGCCACCTTGGGGATCGCCGTGCCGCAGATGGTAGTAGACGTCAAGCTGCTGCGTATTTCCTTGCCACGGACTTTAGTGACAAATTCTTCCCCTTCATAAGTCGCCTTAGTTTTAGGCCAAGTCGCCAATAGTTTTAGGTCTTCTTCTCCAATGGCCTCGACGCGTTCGGCGGCCATTCTATCCATGCGCATCAAATGCGATTTCGGCGCCCCATTCGAGGCCAAAAGATCATGCGAAGCCAACAATTGCTGCCGCTCCCGCGCGGCACTAGACCGACTAGTGGTTTCTTCATGATAGTGCCTGACCTCACGGGCAATATCAGCCAGGTACTGGATCCGATCCGAGGGCACTATGAAATCAAGTCGAGATGAGGTTCGAGACGGATTTTCAGGTAACGCTGACTTCCACAACGCCAAGCCCCGATCAGCAAGTGATAGCAAAATATTATGATAAAGGGCGGTTACACCGTCGTCATTGAATTTGGAGGCAATAGTACCGAATACCGGCATTTCTTCCACCGGTGTGACAAACAATTCGTGGTTACGCTGATACTGCTTACGCACATCACGGAAGGCATCCTTAGCGCCCCTGCGATCGAATTTGTTGATCGCCACCAGATCGGCAAAATCCAGCATATCGATTTTTTCCAGCTGGCTAGCAGCTCCGTATTCTGGTGTCATGGCATAAATGACGACATCCACGAACGGCACGATGGCCGCATCCCCTTGGCCGATACCTGATGTCTCTATAAGAACGAGATCGTATCCGGCAGCCTTACAGGCTGTGATTGCACCAGGCAGACAGGCTGCCAATTCGCTGCCCGAACCTCGCGTTGCTAGGGAGCGCAGAAAGACAGAACCGTGACCGGCGAATTTATCGATGGCGTTCATGCGAATGCGATCACCTAGCAATGCGCCACCCGATTTCCGCCGAGAGGGATCCACCGCCAATATTGCAATCTTCATGTCTGGTTGGTCTGTACGAAAACGTCGTACGAACTCGTCAGTCAGCGAGGACTTTCCCGCACCGCCTGTGCCAGTGATGCCAACCACAGGTATTGTGCCCTTTGCCTCGGCCAGAGTAGCGAGATCTCTGCGCATGACCCTGGACAAAGTGCCTGCTTCCATGCCGGTGATAATGCGCGCCAGTGCACCCCGATCGCATTTTTTCAGTTTCGCCAAAGTCTTGGGTAATTTTTTTGAAAGATCAAAATCAGCCCGCTTGACCAGATCCTCGATCATGCCGGTCAGGCCCATCGCCTGACCGTCCTCTGGCGTGTAAATGCGGGCAACACCGTATTTGTGCAGTGCGCGGACCTCTTCAGGCACTATAACCCCACCACCACCGCCGAAGACCTTAATGTGACCAGCACCCCTATCTTTCAACAAGTCGATCATATATTCGAAAAATTCGATGTGACCGCCCTGGTAGGAACTTATAGCGATGCCCTGGACATCTTCATCAATGGCGGCGGCAGTAATCTCCTCGACAGAACGGTTATGTCCCAGATGAATAACCTCTGCTCCCGTCGCTTGAATCATGCGGCGCATCACATTGATGGCCGCATCATGACCATCAAACAACGAAGTAGCAGTAACCAAGCGCAAATGGTTCTTGAGCTGCAGGCCCCGCTTCTTCGCGGTGACTTTTCCCTTATTTGTTAGCCGACCGCTTGTTGACCGAGCCGAATTATCCGCGCTTGCACCAATGCCGTCCACCTCTTCATCTCCGCGCTGATTTTCCGATCTAGTCCTTCATAACATGGCAGCAAAGGAGATTGCACGCCTAGATCAATAGAACCGACCGAAGTAGACTAGGACAACAAACAACATTCACGGGGACACCAACATGGCAGAAACCGCCAAGGCTCATCCGGCAACGGAGCGGCAGAATGATGCTCCGACTACGTCTTCGCGGGTCCACGGGCAGTATCCGCGTACACGCATGCGGCGCAACCGTCGGGATGACTGGAATCGCCGCCTTGTCTCAGAAAATATATTGAGTGTAAATGATCTGATCTGGCCAATCTTCGTGCATGATCACGAAGAGGCCTTGGCTGTGCCGTCTATGCCCGACATCCATCGTTTGAGCATTAAGGGGGCCGTAGATGCTGCGAAACAGGCCTCCGACCTAGGAATTCCCGTGATGGCAGTGTTCCCCGCCATCGGACCGGAATTGAAAAATCCCGAAGGATCGGAAGCCATCAATCCCAACAATATCGTTTGCCGTTCCGTCCGTGCAATCGCCGATGCGGTGCCCGATATCGGCATCATGTGTGATGCCGCCCTGGATCCCTTTACCTCGCATGGCCACGATGGTTTGATCCGCGATGACTATGTGGTCAATGATGAAACCGTCGAAGTTTTGTGCCAGCAGGCTCTAATCCAAGCTCAAGCCGGCAGCAACATCATCTCGCCTTCGGATATGATGGATGGCCGTGTCGGCGCAATCCGTGATTGCTTGGATGCCAACGGCTTCGATGATGTGCGCATATTAGCCTATTCCGCCAAGTATGCTTCCGCCTTCTTCAGTCCATTTCGCGATGCGGTCGGATCCGGCACATATTTGGGCAAGGCTGACAAAAAGACCTACCAAATGGACCCTGGTAATACCAATGAAGCCCTTAGAGAGATTGCCCTGGACATCGCTGAAGGCGCCGATATGGTCATGGTCAAACCCGGAATGCCCTACTTGGATATCATCAGCAAGATCAAGGACGAGTTCGGCATGCCGACAATCGCCTATCAGGTAAGTGGTGAGTATTCCATGCTGGTTGCCGCCGCCGAACGCGGCTGGCTAGACGGCGAAAGGGTAATGATGGAAAGCCTGTTGAGTTTCAAACGGGCCGGCGCCGACGGCGTCGTAACCTATTTTGCAGCCAAGGCAGCAGCAATATTGAATGCACGTTAACCGACTGCTCTTTGCCCAAGTTTGGCCAACAAATCACCTTTGGCGAGCCATCGTTATTAAATAATCTGTGAAAAGCGGCGAACCAACCAATAGGCAGGACAGCCACAGTTAATCCGGTGACGATTGGTGCAACGCCCAGAGGCACTGATAACAGCGCCGACGTAATCAGAGTAGAGTACCACGTTAGCGGCAACGGCAATCTCGCGGACCTTGTCGGTAACGGATAAACGCCTGATTTATTGTTGATTATTCTTTCGGCCGCAAGGCAACCATGCGAGCCAGCAAAGCGGAGGTATCCCAGCGACTACCGCCCATGGCCTCTACATCGGCATAGAACTGATCCACAAGCGCCGCCATTGGTAGGGAAATACCCTGGTTCTTGGCTTCCTGAATGCAAATGGCTAGATCTTTGCGCATCCATTTCACTGCGAAGCCATGCTCGTATTCATCCGCCAACATGGTCAGGTAACGGTTCTCCATCTGCCAAGACTGCGCCGCGCCCTTTGAAATTACATCCACCACCTGCGCGCCATCCAAGCCTGCCATTAACGCCAAATTCAATCCTTCAGCCAGGCCCTGAACAACACCAGAAATGCAGATCTGATTGACCATTTTTGTCAACTGACCCGCCCCTGCCGGACCCATGAGCTGACACATCTTGGCATAGCAGTCGATCGCAGCGGAAACCTTGTCAAAATCCTCTTGGTCTCCACCGCACATGACGGTCAGCACACCATTCTCGGCCCCAGCTTGGCCGCCCGACACCGGCGCATCAATAAATCCCAGGTTGCGATCCTTTGCGGCCGTATGCATTTCCCGCGCCACATCTGC
>CAXGCE010000295.1:0-3742 GCA_964007795.1 uncultured Alphaproteobacteria bacterium
TTTTCTAGAAAAAGGTGGAAAGTTTTTAAAATTAAATATTCAAGATATTGCATTTGATAATGAAATCCCAATTTTAAAAACTGATGCACAAAGGTTTATTTTTGACAAAATTGTAATTGCTTGTGGAGCATTTTCAAAAAAATTAACTGATAAACTTGATGAAAAAATACCGCTAGATACAGAACGAGGCTATCACATGATGTTGCCTGAACCGCGCATTGACGTGCGCGTACCCATGTTGATCCCTTCGATGGGTTTCGCGATTACGCCCATGAGTGAAGGTCTGCGCCTTGCGGGGACGGTGGAATTCGCCGGTCTCGATGCGCCTCCCAACTATAACCGTTCGGAAATTCTGCTCCGCCATGCCAAGCGGTTATTTCCGGAATTGCATGAGACTGGAAAAGAGCCTTGGATGGGATACCGCCCGTCAATGCCCGATTCGCTGCCGGTGATCAGCCGTTCGAATCGCTTTGACCGTGTATTTTATGCCTTTGGCCATGGCCATCTGGGGCTATCCCTGGGCGCTGTCACGGGCCGGATCATCGCCGATTTACTGGTGGATGGGACCTCGGACATTGATTTTGCCCCGTTCCGTGCCGACCGTTTTTGACGCCTTCCGCCAGCGTGCGCCCTGGTGGGGGGGCGATCTGCAAAGTCTGCGCAATACATTAATGCCTGCACCGGCACCCATAAAGGGGGAGCGGTTATACCTGGAGATGAACGATGGCAGCGGCGATCAGCTCTGGGCGTTGTACAATGCCGGTTGGAATGGCGCCAAGCCTCTCGTAATTCTCATCCATGGCTTGGCGGGTTGCGAAACAAGCAGTTACATCATTCAGGGCACGAGCTACTTCTTATCCCACGGTTTTAGTACCTTGCGACTCAATCTCAGGGGCGCGGGCCCGTCCAGGCCGACCTGTACCTTGCAATCCCATGCCGGCCGCAGCCGCGACCTGCACGATGTTATTCGGACGTTGCCACCGGTGGCCGTCTCGCACGGTGTGGTTGTCCTGGGCTTTTCCCTGGGTGGAAACATGAGCCTAAAATTCGCGGCGGAATTCGGAACGATGCTACCGCTTCGGGCTGTTGCCACGGTGTCAACACCTATCGATTTGGCTGCCACATCCGCCAATATGTTGCGGTTACGAAACATTCCGTACAGTAAACGGCTTTTGCGGGATTTTTGCCGCGAGTGCCTGGGCCCTGGCGCAGTGGTCACCGCTCAGGAACGGTCTGCAATCTTGGCGGCTCGCAACTTCGTCGATCTGGACAATGAATTTGTCGCGCCGCGAAATGGATATCGGGATGCATACGACTATTGGGAGAATTGCCAGGCCATTGGCTTTTTACCGCAAATCCAACTGCCGACCATCCTGCTGCATGCCCAGGATGATCCAATTGTTCCAGTTGCACCGTATTTCGACTTCGATTGGAACATCAATAAATGGCTAAATCCCGTGCTTACTCGGCGTGGCGGGCATGTGGGTTTCCATGGGACTGGAAATTGTACTTACCATCTGGATAGAGTATTGGAATTCTTTGAGAATTTGGTCTGAATTCAGGGGTTTTACCCAAGATTTCCACAGGAAAGGTAACAAGATTATCCACAGGATTTAGTATAGTTCTCAGTTTGTTCCTACATTATATATTGTTTTGGGCAAAGACCCGACCTACAATCTCCCCGCGCCAAAAAAATCAACGATAGGATCATTGTGGGGGTGTGTCATGGCGGTAGATTGGACCGATAATCGGGTCGCATTATTATCAGATTTATGGCAATCAGGATATTCAGCGCGACAAATTGCGGAACGTTTGGGTGAGGGTGTTACTCGGAACGCAGTGATCGGTAAAGCCAATCGCCTTGGCCTGTCAAAGCCTTCAAAGTCATCGGTGACACGACAACAGAGGCAAAAAGAACGTGCTGAAAATGTCCTGCATCTGCAGCCACCAATTGACGAAGGCGCAACAATATTTTCATTGACGGCCTCGACATGCCGCTGGCCCATTGGCGACCCAGGCGATTTGGACTTCCATTTCTGTGGCGCTGAAAGCAAGGTTGGTCAGCCTTATTGCGAATATCACGCCGCTAGGGCCTACCAACCACCCAAGGCCAAAAACGCAAACCGCCGGCGAACAGCCTAGATAATCCACCCTTTTGATGTAACGTCCAGATTATTTGCGACGTTGCGGCTTCTCATCAGGAGCTGTTTTCCGTAAAACTCGGTCATGCAAAAGCTCTGCCCTGGCCCTATCATCTTTGCTGCTTGGGGTTAACGGGGGCGCCGGTGACAAAAACGTTGGCTCAAACGATAGTGACCAACGCGAAAACGCCGCCGCCGGCTGGCTTACAGATGCCACTGACCTAATTTATTGATCCTGTTCCTGGCTACCACAGTCGGTAGTGAATTTTCGCCTATTGGCCGTTAATTCCGGGAAAAATTATTTGAGCTCGTGGTGGCCAAAAAAAATGATGCGCGAATTTTCATAATGCGGGCAATATTGATCCCTGAAGAGGGCTAGGTGGTATTAAGAATGACATGACGTCGAAAAGGATTAGTTAATGAAAAACCAGGCACGTGTTGTTGTTGTGGGGGGTGGCGTTGTCGGTGTGGCAACGTTGTATCAACTGGCAAGGATGGGGTGGACTGATGTCGTCCTGCTAGAACGTAACGAATTAACCTCGGGCTCGACATGGCACGCCGCGGGCCTGCTGCCCTTGTTCAATATGAGCTATTCAGTTGGTCAGGTGCACAAACACTCCGTCGCTCTGTACAAGGAACTGGAGACTGAGACAGGACAGGCCGTCGGCTTCAGCCAGGTCAGCAATATACGACTCGCTACGAACTGGGATCGTATGGACGAATACCACCAATATGCTGGTGTAGCGCGAACCATCGGGATTGAGGTGAACTTTTTGAAGCCGGAGGAGGTCAAGGAGATTTGGCCTCTGTGCAATATCGACGGGCTGGTTGGCGCTATACAACATCCCGGTGACGGCTATATACAACCTGCCGATCTAACCCAGGCATTGGCAATAGGTGCGCGCAACCGTGGCGCCGAGATTAACCGGGGCATCACCGTTGAGGGGTTTGAATGGCAGTCCAGCGGCGAATGGTTAGTCAAGTCGGACCAAGGTGAAATCAGGTGCGAGCATGTTGTTTCGGCTACCGGCAATTTTGCCCGACGCACTGGCGCTATGGTGGGTTTAGATGTGCCCGTAATCCCGGTGGAACACCAATATATAGTCACGGAAGCACATCCTGAAATTGTCAAGCGTCACGAAGCGGGTCTGCCGGAAATGGGCGTATTGCGAGAATCCGATGGCTCGTGGTACCTGCGCGAGGAAGCGGGTGGTCTGATCCTCGGTCCGTATGAGCAGGGCGCGCCGATCTGTTATCCGGACGGCCCAGCGAATGATGCGGAGTATGAGTTGTTTCCCGAAGACCTGGATCGTTTGGCACCACATATCGATGCGGCAATCAACCGTGTGCCTGCGTTTGGTGAAGTGGGTGTGAAACGGGTCTATAACGGTGCCATACCATATACACCCGACGGCAGCCCCATTATTGGGCCGGCATGGGGATTGAGGAATTTTTGGCTGAACGAGGGACATAGTTTCGGTATTACGGCTGCTGGTGGAGCTGGCTGGCAATTGGCCCATTGGATGATTGAAGGCGAGCCTACCATCGATATGCTGGGAGTTGACCCGCGCCGTTTTGGCGATTACGCCAACTTCGCCTAC
>CAXGCE010000296.1:0-3729 GCA_964007795.1 uncultured Alphaproteobacteria bacterium
CATGGATCTCGCCCCGCCATGGCCATTGCCTGCACGTACTTCTGCCGTATTCGCCTGAACGTAGTGGAAACTTTCTAACGGCAGGCCAAATTTATCGGCAGCAATTTGACTAAACGCGGTTTCGTGACCTTGGCCATTGGATTCCGTTCCCAAACGCAGTTCGACAATATTATCATCACGAAAATTAACCTCTGCACCTTCATTATTAGCGCCGCGCGCAGTCTCTATGAAACAGGCAATGCCCAAACCGCGCAGGCACCCTTTCTTAGCGGCCTCGGTGCGCCGGACCTCGAACCCGGGCCGGTCGGCGAGCTGAACAGCCATTTCGATATTGCCTCTGAAATCGCCGGTATCGATTTCCATCCCCATGGCGTTGGTATGGGGAAACGTCGCGACCACGTTCTTCAGACGTAATTCTACAGGATCCATGTCGATCTTCCGTGCAGCCGCTTCGATCAGGCGTTCCACAATATAGTTGGCTTCCGGCTTGCCGGCCCCACGATAGGCATCGATAGGCACAGTATTGGTAAAGGCTCCCGTCACGCCCATGAATATCTTAGGTATATCATATATCCCGCTGATCGCAGTGGAGGCCGAATTTGTTGCAATCCCTGGTCCAAAGGCCGAAAGATATGCGCCCATATTGGCGGTCAAATCCGCCGACAGGGCGAGGAACCGACCATCCCCATCCAGAGCGAGACGGGCCGTGGCCTGGACATCCCGACCCTGAATGCTACTCATGAATTCCTCGTTTCGTTCGGCCACCCATTTGATGGGACGACGCAGTTTCCGTGCGGCCCATAACAGCAGCACCCACTCCGGGTAGACAAAATTCTTGAGGCCGAAGCCGCCGCCCACATCCGGTGCGCTAACGTGCAGCTTATCAAGTGCTATCTTGAAGATACTATTGGCAAGCTGGTTGCGGATACCATGCACGCCTTGGCCAGTCACGAGCAGGTGCAGGCAATCCGAGCTTTCATCGTAGGAGCCGATAGCCGCGCGTGGTTCTGTCGGCGCGGGTGACACCCGGTTGTTTTTGATTTTCATCTCCACCACATGGGGTGCGTCGGCGATGGCGGCTTCAGTCCCCGCTTCGTCGCCCTTTTTAAACCTAAAACAGAGATTGCCCGGTGCTTCGTCCCAGAGTTGCGGCGCGCCGTCGACTAATGCGTCGCTAGCAATTATCAGAGCGGTGTGTTCCTCATAGTCGATGTTGATCAGGTCAAGAGCGTCCAGAGCTGCCGTCCGGCTATCTGCGACGACGAAGGCGATGGGGTCACCCACATGGCGAACTCGCCCGTTGGCTAGGGCTGGTCGAGGCGGCACGACTATGGGTTCTAGAGTTTGAACGGCAGACACAGCGGCGCAGGGTAGGGGGCCAATGCCATCGACAGCAAGATCATCATGGGTGTAAACCCCAATCACACCTGCCGCTTTCCTTGCGACTTTAGAATCCAAATTTTTTAAAGTCGCATGGGCGAAGGGAGAACGAAGCACCGCCGCGTGCAATTGACCCTCTTTGCAAAAATCAGCGGTGAACTTGGCTGTGCCAGACAGAAAACGTGAATCCTCTCTGCGTGGAATGGATAGACCCAAGATATTTTCTGTCACGGCTAAATCACCTCCACCTTTGCTATCGTCAAAGCCACAACTTTATACACTGTGGCGTTTGCTGCTTCAAAGCGGTCTGGACTGCCACACTGAGCGCTTTAACCTCTTGTCAGATTTCATCCTTAAGAAGAAAGCGTTATCAAGCCTTATTTTGGGTCTCCACTTGCTCCATGGTGATAATCTCCGTGGCACCAAAAATAATTCGACTTGAATTCGTTGTGTCGAAGGGCCCCAATGATGAATAGTCCCATACACCAAGGATTGCGCCAATGGATCTGAAATTTAGCGATCAGGATGCGAACTTTAGGGCTGAGGTGCGTGAATTTCTGGAAAATTCTTTACCGCCGGAGCTGAAATACAAACTACAAAACGGCATTGAAATGCAGCGTGAGGACGTGGTCGGTTGGCATAAAGTTCTCTATGACAGGGGTTGGGTAGCGCCGAATTGGCCAAAAGAGTTTGGCGGTCCTGGTTGGAGTCTCACCCAAAAATATATCTTTGATGAGGAATTGGGTCTGGTAGGCGCTCCGCGTTTGGTTGTCTTCGGTATTAACATGTGTGGCCCTGTTCTAATCGCCTTCGGAACAGAGGAGCAGAAGCGGCGGTTTCTGCCGCCCATGCTGTCCGGTGACGAAATATGGTGCCAGGGTTATTCGGAGCCTGACGCCGGATCTGATTTAGCTTCATTACGGACGACCGCTGTTCGGGACGGGGATGAATGGATAATCAATGGCACCAAAACCTGGACCACCAAGGCCCATTGGGCCGATTGGTGTTTCCTGTTGGCACGCACCAGTTCAGAAGGGAAGAAACAAGAAGGCATTAGTTTCATTCTGGCGGACCTGAAAACTCCAGGGATCGAGATCCGCCCCATCTATTTGATGGATGGCCTGCATGAAACCAACATGGTGTTCTATACCGATGTGCGCGTGCCAGTGGCCAACACGGTGGGAAAAATCCACAATGGTTGGTCAATAGGCAAGTATCTTCTGGCTCATGAACGCATGTCTGGTGGTTCCTTAGGGCAACACAAAACCATTCTGTGGCAGCTCAAAGAGATCGCAATCCAGGATGAGCAGTGCGGTGGGCGGCCCTTAATCGGAGAACCGAATTTTGCTCATCATATTGCAGCGATTGAGATGGAGTTGCGCACCTTGGAGGCATTCAACATGCGCGCTATCGATAAATTCTCGCGCGATGGAGAGCTGGGTGGAAAGGCCCTGGGAGCAGAGGCCAACATCTTCAAAATTCGCAGCAGCGAAATTTTACAACGCTTGCATGAGTTAAAGGCCGAGGCCATTGCCTATTACGCCATGCCTTATCAGATTGCTGCATTGCAACATGGTTGGAACGAGCCATCGGTCGGTGCCGAATACGCAAACAGTTGTACGCCAAACTATTTGCATTTCCGTAAGGTGTCGATTTATTCCGGATCCAATGAGATTCAACACAACATCCTAGCCAAGGCTCAGTTGGGCATGTGAGTATGAAATATGAAAGCGATTGATAATTAAGAGCGGAACATGCCCTTGAATTATCTTGAACCCAAGGTCGCCGTCGATGAGCGTCACGACGGCAGCATAATTCTATCGTCGCCCCATCAATTGGAAGAGGGTGAAACCCAACTGAGCCATTATTTGCGGCATTGGGCGCAAACCAAGCCCGAACGAACGTTTCTGGCGGAGCGTGATGGCGAAGGCTGGCGGAAACTGTCTTTTTCCATCGCACGTTGCCACGCGGATTCAATCTCCCAAGCGCTGCTAGACATGGGGCTGGGACCGCAACGGCCGTTGATGATTCTGTCCGCAAACAGCGTTCGCCAAGGTAGCTACATTGCGATTGGCTGGATGATCACCGTGATGTCAGGAATGCTGACTTTAGGGTTTTGCGCTCGTTCACTGACCGCCGGAATTGTTGAACCCGAGCAGCTGCTATTTGTGATGAGCCGGCAAATGCTGCCGCCAGTGCTAGCAGGCCTAATGACGGCAGGAGTTTTGTCCGCCATCATGTCAACCGCAGATAGCCAATTGCTGGTGGCAGCATCATCGATTTCGCGCGATTGGAACCTTGAGCAGAGCCGGCACCACAGCCAAGTATTGACTGCATCAAGAGTTGTCG
>CAXGCE010000297.1:0-3725 GCA_964007795.1 uncultured Alphaproteobacteria bacterium
CAAACACAGCTAAAATTTCCGATCCTTGCTCGCATAGGTACAGCCGTTTCGCCAATTACAGACGATCTTCGCCGATATGGCGATCAACATCGGCATGTCGTAGGAAAGGCCGGTATCCCTACTTCTCCAGCGTTCCTACTTTTATAGAAGGCAGAGATATCTTTGAAATTTTGCCAAGACCATACGTTCATCCGTCGACCGGAGGATGATTACATGTTTAGAATAGGCAAAACAAAAATTAGCTCCAAGGGAGAACAGGCAAATGGATGTACGAGCAGCCGTGGCACATAAAGCAGGGGCGCCGCTCACAATCGAAACGGTACAATTGGAAGGCCCCCATCCAGGTGAATGCCTAGTAGAGATCAAGGCTAGCGGCATTTGCCACACAGATGCCTTCACTTTGTCCGGTGACGATCCCGAGGGTATTTTTCCCGCAATTTTAGGTCATGAAGGCGCCGGCGTAGTAGTCGAAGTCGGAGAAGGCGTTACCTCGCTAAAGCCAGGCGATCACATCATTCCCCTTTACACGCCGGAATGCCGCCAATGTGAATTTTGTCTTTCCGGTAAAACCAACCTGTGCGGAGCAATCCGAGAGACCCAGGGTCAGGGCCTTATGCCCGATGGTACCTCCCGCATCACCTTGGACGGCGAGCCGGTCTACCACTACATGGGCACCTCCACCTTCGCGCAATTTACGGTGGTGCCGGAGATCGCCCTGGCGAAGATCCGCGAGGACGCACCGTTTGACAAAGTCTGTTATATCGGCTGCGGCGTGACCACAGGCATAGGCGCAGTAATCAATACGGCGAAAGTCGAGGCCGGTGCCAATGTAGTGGTTTTTGGCCTGGGTGGCATTGGCTTGAATGTAATCCAGGGCGCCCGCATGGTGGGTGCCAACAAGATTATCGGCGTCGACATCAATTCCGGTAAAAGTGGGCTGGCGAAAAAGTTTGGTATGACGCATTTCGTCAACCCAGCTGATTTGGGGGACGATCTTGTGGCCCATTTGGTTGAAATGACCAAGGGCGGCGCTGATTATTCCTTTGAATGCATCGGCAATGTTGCAGTGATGCGCCAGGCCCTGGAATGCTGTCACAAGGGCTGGGGCGAAAGTATCATCATTGGAGTGGCAGGTGCGGGGCAGGAGATCAACACTCGCCCCTTTCAACTAGTCACTGGCCGCGTTTGGCGCGGCACAGCTTTTGGCGGCGCAAAAAGCCGCACGCAAGTGCCCACCATCGTGGATTGGTATATGGAAGGCAAAATCAACATTGACGATTTGATCACTCACACCATGCCTATTGAACAGATCAATGACGGTTTTGATTTGATGCACGAAGGCAAATCTATCCGCAGCGTAGTGACGTTCTAAATACCGTCGCTGTATTGGGCAGTTTATGCGCACTCCAAATCGCAGTTGGTCACGGCGCCTGAACTACTGTCTCCCATCAACTAATCTGAGAAATCCAGCCTATAATGGGCATCGCTTCGATGTGAATCGAACTGAAGGAATTTGCCATGATATTCGCTAGATCTTTCGCCGACGTAAACCCAGATCGCTTTGTAGGGAAACTATTCAATGGCTATAACTACGCTCGCACCAATTACTTAGGCACAGATACAAGCTATCGCGACACGCCCCAAGCGCTGCTGGTGGAACAATCCCCCAATTCGGTAGTCCCACCTCATTTTCATGGCATCGACCAGTTTCAGGTCGTGGTAAATGGTAGTGGCATGCTCGGCAAGCATCGGGTGGCTCCGGTTTGCATTCATTATGCCAACGCCTATACGGGCTACGGCCCCATCAACGCCGGGGATGATGGCATTTATTATTTCACCCTGCGGGCGCAATCGGAACCAGGCGCATTTTTCCTTCCTGAGGGTCGGAAATTTCAAAAACCTAACAAACGCCGCAACTTGACTGTCGATATGGATGTGCTGCCCGACGATAGCACGTTGGTCGAAATGGATGGAATTGAGCAAGAAGTCATTTTTCCGCCAGAGAACGAAGGTCTTGCTGCCTGGAACCTACGCATCGGTCCGGACACGGACTTCAAGGGCCCTGATCCTGCAACCGGCGGGGGACAGTATTACGTGGTCATGAACGGCTCTCTAATCCATGACGGAATTGACTATGAAAAATGGTCCTGCGTCTTCATTGAACCACCTGAAGACTGCCTAGAGTTTAGTTCCGGCCCAAGAGGGTTAGAAACCTTGATTCTACAATACCCGTTTTGGGAAAAGGGCACTATTCTGGCGAGCGACGCCCCACTTTACGCCGAAGATCGGGTTGACTAAGCCACGGCGGTGTCAGAAAAATTCAGGAGCGGCGATGGCCTACGATTTTGACCTTTTTGTGATTGGCGCCGGATCAGGCGGCGTGCGGGCCTCTCGTATCGCGGCAAGCCATGGAGCGACCGTGGCCATAGCAGAAGAATACCGCTATGGCGGAACCTGCGTTATTCGGGGCTGCGTGCCGAAGAAACTTTTTGTCTACGCATCCCACTTTTCCGAGGATTTCGAGGACGCCGCCTCGTTCGGCTGGAAATTGGGCAAAGTCAGTTTCGACTGGCCAACTCTTGTGGCAAACAAGGACAAGGAAATTGATCGCCTGAACGGTATTTATATCAACTTGTTGGATACAGGCGGCGTACGCCGCTACGACGGCCGCGCCCGCCTGAGGGATGCCCATACGGTGGAAATCGGTGATCAGGCGGTGACGACAGAGCGTATTCTGCTGGCCACTGGTGGCACACCCACGTTCCCGGATATCCCCGGTATAAATCATGCCATTAGCTCCAACGAGGCATTTCATCTAGATTACCTGCCGGAGCACATCACCATCGTTGGTGGTGGCTACATCGCCGTTGAGTTCGCCGGCATCTTCAACGGATTAGGACGGACGGTGACACAATTTTATCGCAGCGAGCAGATCCTTCGGGGTTTTGACTGGGATGTACGCAACCATCTGGCGGCGGAAATCCGTAAAAAGGGTATAGACCTGCGTACCGAAACTAACGTCACTGCCATTGAGAAAACCGATAACGGCTATCGCCTGAGCCTTACCACGGGTGAAACCATGGACACGGAACTGATCATGTACGCCACAGGCCGCCACCCAAACAGCACCGATCTGGGGTTGGAAGAGGTCGGCGTCGAATTGACCAGCCACGGAGCTGTTAAAGTAGATGAATGGTCCCAGACCAATTTGCCCAACATACATGCTGTAGGTGACCTAACTGACCGTATCGCGCTTACGCCCGTGGCGTTGATGGAAGGGCATGCCTATGCCGATACAGTTTTCGGGAACATACCGCGCAAACCCAATCATGCGGACGTGCCATCGGCTGTGTTCAGCCAACCCAGCGTTGGCAATGTGGGCCTAACCGAGGAACAGGCGCGAGAGCGGATTGGTAATATCGATATATATAAATCCACATTCACACCTATGAAGCACACTCTGACGCCATCTGAAGAAAAGACATTGATGAAGCTGATTGTCGATGCAAAGACAGACAGGGTAGTCGGCTGTCATGTGGTGGGCCCTGACGCGGCCGAAATGGTGCAGGGTATCGGCATTGCCCTTCGCTGCAACGCAACCAAGGCACAATTCGACTCCACCGTGGGCATCCACCCCTCCGCAGCGGAAGAGTTGGTCACTATGCGCACCAAGTGGATACAGCCGCCCAAATCTCAGGCTGCAGAATAGGGAAACAAGCGGGCGA
>CAXGCE010000298.1:0-3715 GCA_964007795.1 uncultured Alphaproteobacteria bacterium
TGAGATATCTTGATCGAACCGCTTGGAAAGCTTGTAGCAACGAAGCACCTGGTCAACTGAAAGAGCAGGCACGTCGACGGCGGTTACAAATTCGCCCGGCCGGCGATCCTGTTTGCCGTATTCGATGAAGAAGTCCTCTAAGGGCAATGTGCGAACGTCCTTGCCCTGGCGCAAATGCAATGTTGCGCCCAGGGCGATTAGGGCCGGCAGGGTATCGCCGACGGGCGAGCTGTTGGCGATATTGCCCCCCAATGTACCAGCTGCACGCACCTGTTTCGATCCGATTCGGCGCAAAACCACGCCTAAATCGGGATCGATCGCGGTCAAAGCCGTCTCCACCTGTGCAAAAGTGGCACCCGCGCCAATATGGTAGAATTTCTCTCTACGCTGGATATCCGCCAAGCTCTCTACCCGCCCAAGATGGATCATTTTTGGCAGAATGCGAAGTTGCTTGGTGATCCATAGTCCCACATCGGTGGCACCAGCTACGATGACCGCATCGGTATTCCGGGCATATAGGTCCGCGAAAGCGTCGATCGTAGCAGGCGCCGCGAAAAAGGCCGCCTCATCGCCGATCATTACATCATCGTCATCGTCCAAAGCCTTCAGTTGGGCCGTCGTTTTGGTCCGGCGAGCGGCGAACTGGTCATCCGCATTGCCGGCACAGACAGCTCGGCCCGCATCGACAATCGGGCGATAACCAGTGCATCGGCAAAGGTTTCCGGCTAGGTAATTATTCACTGCCTGACGATCCGCGACCTCTTTACTATGGTACAAGGCGAACAGGCTCATCACTATGCCCGGCGTGCAAAAGCCGCATTGGCTACCGTGGTAATCTAGCATGGCCTGCTGTACTGGGTGCAAACCGTCCTCAGCCAGATCCTCGACTACCACCAGCTCCTTGCCGTCAATCATGCCTAACAATTGAATGCAAGCGTTGATGGGTTCATAAATCAGAGTGCCGTCACGTAAGCTGCCCAGAACCACGGTGCAGGCACCACAATCCCCCTCCCCGCAGCCTTCCTTGGTGCCGCGTAAACTTTTCCGCAGCCGCAGATAATCCAACAAAGTTTCGTTGGGACCAACGTCCGACAGTTCAACGATCTCGCCACGGTGCAAGAATCTGATTACGTCGCGCGCCATGTCCTAACCACCCCGGTAGGTGGAGTAACCATAGGCAGAAAGTAGCAAGGGAATATGATAATCGCTGTCCGGCTCAGCAACGCCGAAACGGATGGGAATGATATCCAAAAACAATGGATCGGGTAGCGTCAGGCCCTGGCGGCTTAAATATTCACCGGCCTTGAACCTCAATTCATAGATGCCTGTAACCAGAACGCTACCCTTCAAAAGGGGTTCATCAACACGGCCGTCTTCATTGGTTTGCACGGTCTTTAAGTGTACCGACGTGTCGTCCTCAAGAGACCAGAGTTCAATTTCTAATCCTTGTGCTGGCTTCCCCGTTGTGAGATCGAGCACATGCGTCGTCAATCGACCCATTAATTTGCTCCCACCCCTATTACTTCGGTTATGTCGCCAAATCGCAGGCGGATTTTCATAATTGCTGCAACTATCGGCCAATTCCATAGATCTAAAAAGAACAATTTTTAGATATTAGATACCTAATTTTAGCATCATAGTAGTTTCACTTGGGCAACGCCTCCCGTAGACAAGGAGTGGCGTATTCAATAAACGCCCCGGTAGCTGGCGACATTTCACGCCCTGACCGGCGTACTAGCTGAAATTCATTGCTAACCAACGCCTTGTCATTCACTGGTATGAAAATCAGGGTACCATCAGCCAAATCCCGTTCGATCCCGACCACGGTCTGAAAGGCGACGCAGTTACCGTTGCGGGCCAAAGCGGACATCACGCGTAGGGAATTCGCCTCCATAGCGGCGGGCCTGCGAATGCCTCCGGCCCGAAGAGCCTCGTCTAGCAACGGACGAATACTCAGGCTGCGGGCCGGGTAGGCAACCGAATGTTCAAAGCACTCGGCCAATGACACCTGGTTCCGCTCGGCCAAGGGGTGGTGGCAATGCACTACCGCGCCAATCCGTAAAGATGCACGATAAATGACTTCCAATCCGCGGCTTTGCGCGGCCTTGAAAGTTAAACCGACGTCCGACTGTCGCTCCAGAACCATGTCTGCTACGCCTTCGCTACCGGTCACCGTCATAGTGATATGGATGTCGGGATAGCATTCGCGAAATCCGGCAACGATCCCCGGAAGAAGGGCTGTTGAAATACTTTCCACTACGGAGATTCGTACTCGGCCCGAACGGATACCGCGCAGGGCATCAATGGCGCTCATCACCTCACCATGGCCGAAGGCTGTTTCCTGCACATGTCGAAGCAACAAGTGTCCGGTTTCCGTCAGAATAAGGCGACGGCCCGTGCGCTCGAATAGGCGCATGCCGATAGCATCCTCCAACAGCAAAATTTGCCTGTTGACCGCCGACGATGCAATGTTCAGGTCACGGCTGGCCGCCCGCATGGACCCGGCCTCGGACACTGCCAGGAAATATCGGTAGGCCGTGGCGAGGACGTCATCTCTGTTTCGGGTCATGGGCAGATCAGACCAACAGATCAGCGATACTCAGGGCGATAACCTTGGCTGCGTCCTGCAATAGGTTTAAGGGCAGACGCTCATCCGCCCGATGGGCATTAGCATCCTCAATAGATCGGGGCCCCGCTCCATACAGAATGGTGGGTATGCCATGGGCCGCATAGTGACGGGCATCCGTATACAATGGCACCCCGGCTTGCGGAATATCCTGATCCAAGACCGCGCTAGCATGTTTTTGCACGATAGATGCCAGCCGTTGCACATCACCCACCGGCTTCAGCGGTTCGGCTAGCATGATACGTTCCACATCCACTGAAATTCCTTCCAAATCGGGGATTGATCGATTGATTAGCGCCCGCAGATCGTATTCCACCTCCGCGGCGTCCTCTTCCGGTATTAGGCGACGGTCCAGTCGCATGCTGACTTTATCAGGCACCACATTGGTATTGATACCACCCTTGATCAGGCCAATGTTCAACTGTGGCGATCCAATGCCTTCAACTTCCGATTCTCGTTCCAACAGCAAGCTCTTGTGATCATAAAGGATGGTCATGACCGAATTGGCGGCTTGCAGGGCATCATGGCCAGTATCAGGCTTAGCCGCGTGGGCAGACTTTCCCTTTACATGGACTGCCAAATGCAAACAACCATTATGATAAGTGATGACCCCGTATGAAAACCCTGCCGAAATAGCATAATTCGGCTTTGAAATTCCTTCGTCGATCAGCCATTTGGGACCGATAGCGCCGCCCGCTTCTTCGTCATAGGTCAAATGCAGTTCCACCGTTCCCTTCAGATTAGCACCGGTTTGAATCAATGCCTTCAAGGCGTAGGCATAGGTTACGAAGTCTGACTTGGAAACGGCCGCACCCCGGCCATACATCCAACCGTCAACAATTTCTGCCCCATAGGGGTTCCGGCTCCATCCTTCGCCTGGCGCCACCACGTCGCCATGGGCATTCAAAGCGATGACTAACCCTTCTCCAAACTTATGGCGGATAACTAGATTTGTGGCCGAGATCATGCCGTTGTCTTGGCATAAGCCTGCGGGCACTGGATAGCGTTCCACATCAAATCCCATCGCTACTAGTAATTCCGCCGCACGATCGCCATGGAGGGCACAATCGCCAGGTGGATTGTCTGAGG
>CAXGCE010000299.1:0-3713 GCA_964007795.1 uncultured Alphaproteobacteria bacterium
TGGTGTTCTCCCGACTGACTACTGGCAACCTATCCATGGAAGATACCTTCCCGGTTAGCAAAAAGGCTTGGCGCATGGGTGGGTCAAAAATGTTCGTCCGCGTGAACACCCAGGTCAAAATATCCGATTTGATCCGGGGCATCATCGTTCAATCCGGCAACGATGCCTGTATCGTGGTAGCAGAAGGTGTTAGTGGCGACGAAAATTCGTTTGCGGCGCAGATGAACGAAACCGCCCGGGGAATCGGCATGCTGGACAGCCATTTTGTCAATTCATCCGGATGGCCGCACCCTGAACACGTTACCACGGCCAAGGATTTGTCTATTCTAATCCGGCTTTTAGTAGATAAGTTTCCGAAATTCTATCAAATGTTCTCGGAACGCAGTTTCACTTATTCGAAAATCCGTCAAGGCAACCGCAATCCACTGCTGTACAAGAATATCGGCGCCGACGGCTTGAAGACCGGCTATACGAAGGCAGCGGGCTACGGTTTGGCCGCTTCTGCTGTACGCGACGGGAGACGCCTGCATCTGGTAGTTAATGGCCTGAATAGCGTCAATCAGCGCAGCCGGGAATCACAACGCCTGCTGTCCTGGGGGTTTCGTGCGTTCGGCAATTACACCTTGTTCAAAGCAGGCGAAAAAGTCTCAGATGCCGATGTCTGGCTGGGCAATGAAGGTACCGTGCCATTGTTGATCGAGAAACCTCTGACCATAACCATACCCCGCAGGTCCCGCCGCACTATGAAGGTCAGTGTGAATTATTTAGGCCCGTTGCCAGCCCCCATTGTTAATGGCCAACAAATCGCCACCTTGCGCATCGAAGCGCCGAATATGGTTGCAATTGAGCGGCCCTTGATCGCTGGAGCGGACGTGGCCCGCAAGGGGTTCGTTGGTCGCTTAGGTGCGGTGTTGGAACATCTGCTGTTCGGTAGTAACTCCAACTAGGTCATGGCTGAGAATCAGGAACAAGCCACTGGGCCCATCGCCACAGAGGAATTGATCGGCCATGTTGGGGCGGAAAGGGCCTTTCTAGAGACAGCCGCGGCCGGTCGGATGCCCCATGCCTGGCTTATTTCCGGACCCCTAGGCATCGGAAAGATGACCTTGGCTTGCCGTATGGCCCGATTTCGACTAACGCAACAGGATGGCGACGACCTGTTTGGCCCTTCCGAGACGCTCCATATGGATGGCGGTAACCCCATATTCCATCGCGTTATGGCTGGGGGGCATGGAGACCTCCGGATCATAGAACGCGAGGTGAATCACCGTACCAAGAAACGGCGCAGCGATATTATCGTGGATCAAATTCGTGACCTGAGCCGTTTTTTCACTATGACGTCGGCCGAGGGGGGTTGGCGAGTAGCCATCATCGACGGAGCGGATGAGATGAACCCTAATGCCGCTAATGCCCTGTTGAAGCTGTTGGAGGAGCCACCAGCGCGCAGCCTGCTTCTATTGGTCTGTCACGCACCGGGCCGGTTGCTTCCGACTATTCGGTCACGCTGTCGCCACCTTATTCTGAGGCCACTGAACGAAGCAGACGCTATGGCCGTGATGACGCAACAGGCTCCGGATATGGACCAGAAGGATCGTCTTGGCCTGGTCCGGCTGGCCGAGGGCAGCCCGGGCAGGGCACTGGCCATGGCGAAAGAGGGTGGATTGGAAGCCTATGGCGAATTGTTGGCCATGCTCGGGAATCTTCCGGATGTGGATTTCGCGGAGGTACATGCTCTCGGTGACAGGTTGAACCGAGCCAACAATGAAGAGGCTTACCGGGTCTGGGTCGACCTACTGCGTTTGTGGTTATCTCGCTTGGCACGTGGCAGCGCAGCGCCCGGCAGCTGGACCGAGGCCACCTCGGGTGAAGGGGATTTGGCCCGACGCCTGACAATCAATGTCAGCCTTGATCACTGGGTCGGGCTGTGGGAAAAGATCGGCAGTTTGGCCATGAGGGCCGAACGGGTCAACCTGGATCGCAAGCAAGTGGTGATCAATGCCTTCATGGCGTTGCAAAGTACGGCGCGCCAGTAAAGCCAAGGTTAGAACTGGAATACGACGATGGCAGAGGCCTATTACATCACGACGCCAATTTATTACGTCAATGACAAACCCCACATTGGTCACGCATATACGACATTGGCCTGTGATGTGATCGCGCGCTTCATGCGCCTGGATGGCTACGATGTGTTGTTCATGACCGGCACCGACGAACACGGCCAGAAAGTGGAGAAATCGGCCCATGCCGAGAATACGGACCCTTTGGCTTTTTGCAATCGCGTTAGCCAGAACTTTCACGACCTATCGCCACTGTTGAATTTTACCAACGACGGCTTCATTCGTACCACTGAAGAACGCCATACCAAGGCTTCTCAAGCTCTGTGGCGGGCGGTTGCGGACGCAGGGGATATCTATCTCGACAAATATGCCGGCTGGTATTCAGTGCGGGACGAAGCGTATTACGCCGAGGACGAGCTGCAAGATGGCCCAAATGGTCAAAAGCTGTCGCCTTTCGGCTCACCGATAGAATGGGTAGAAGAACCCAGTTATTTCTTCCGTCTATCCCAATGGCAGGATCGTCTGCTGTCCTATTACGAAGCCGATCCGAACCGCATTCTGCCCATCAGCCGCCGCAATGAAGTGATTAGCTTCGTAAAATCGGAACTGAGAGATCTATCTGTTTCGCGCACTTCATTTAGATGGGGGATACCCGTGCCGGGCGATGATGACCACATCATGTATGTCTGGTTCGACGCCTTAACCAACTACATAACCGCAGCCGGTTACCCGGATACAGAGTCAGAGAGGTTTAAGACGTTCTGGCCAGCCAATGTGCATATGGTGGGTAAGGATATCCTACGCTTCCACGCGGTCTATTGGCCGGCTTTTTTGATGTCGGCAGGAATTGAGCCACCAAAACGGATTTTCGCCCACGGGTGGTGGACTGTCGAAGGTCAGAAGATGTCGAAATCCCTGGGAAATTTTATTCCACCACAAGACATTGTAGGAAAATATGGGTTGGATCAGGCACGTTATTTCATGATGCGGGAATTGCCCTTCGGCAACGACGGCAATTTCTCCCACATCGCCACGGTTAACCGTATAAACAGCGATCTTGCCAATGACTTCGGCAATTTGGCCCAGCGGGTCTTGTCTATGATCAACAAAAACTGCAAAGGGGCAATGCCGACGCCGGGCCTGCTGAAGGTGGACGATTCGGCGCTACTCGTTCCGGCGCGAGAACTGGTAGACAAGATGCGTGCGCATATCGAGGTGCAGGCGATCCATCTGGCCCTGACTGCTCTGTGGGACTTGGTGGGTCAAGCAAACCGCTACGTAGATTCCCAGGCCCCTTGGGCCTTACGCAAAACCGATCCGGAGCGTATGGCAACGGTGCTTTACGTGTTGGCAGAAGTGATCCGACATTTGGCTATCTTGGCTCAGCCGGTTGTGCCGGATGCTGCGGGCAAAATGCTCGATCAATTGGCAATTCCGCAAGATCAGCGCGATTTCTCTAATCTGGGTGAAGTCTACATGCTCGAGCCCACAACCCCCTTGCCTAAACCCCAAGGTGTCTTTCCCCGCTATTCAGGCGATGAAGGGGCTAATTCGTGAGCCAACTAGTCGACAGCCATTGCCATCTGGATTTTCCCTCATTGCGCGGCGACCTGGAGGGCGTGATGGAGCGGGCAGCAGCAGCCGGTATTGGCACCA
>CAXGCE010000300.1:0-3699 GCA_964007795.1 uncultured Alphaproteobacteria bacterium
TTTTTTAAATCGGATACCTTCGTCCGAGAGCAGTGACCTGAAATTTATACCACGATCCTATATCAAACTACGTCAAAACGCTGGGGAATGCCATACAGGTACCGGGTGTTGATCTCGCTTTCATTGCCGTCTGGATCCATCATAAAATAGGCCCTGCCCTTACCGCGCTCGCCATATGGGCCACGAGTGAAATGAAATCCCCCCTCGAATTTGGCCATGATTTCATCAAACTCTTCTTCCGTTACGGTCAGGGCGAAATGCAACGGTCCGCCACCCTGGTGACGTCCAGTATGGTGCTCAATTTGCAACACCAAATGACCGCGATCCATTTGTAAGTAGGTCCGCTCTCCATCCTGCTTGTCCAGTGGAATGCCCAGAATTCCGTGATAAAAATCAATCGCCGCTTCCATATTTTTCACTTTGAGGAATATTTCTTCGATTCCTATAGTCGCCATTTGTTTCGCGTCTCCTATACAAAACCAATTTTGCATTAGTCTATGCCATGTCCAGCGGCTAAGGTGACAAATTCACTACCGCGCAAGCATATCGCCGCTAATCTAAGAGCAATAGCAACTACAGCAGGCCGATCACGGCAGCATTATCAGGCAGCTGTAATCTTGAAACCAGAAAATCGCCAGTTTACGCCACCTAATATTCAACAAAATCACAAACATAGGCGTTCGAGGCGCGTTCCCAAGCGAATGTGGACATGTCGCCATGGCCGGGGATGAATTCCGTATCGTCACCTAATGGCCACAGTCTGCCTCGTATGGCGTTGACCAACGCCATATGATCCCCCTTGGGACCGTCGCACCGACCGATGGACCCCCGGAACAATACGTCACCCACAATCGCCAGTTTGCTCAACGCATGGTGAAAAACTACATGACCCGGGGTGTGCCCGGGGCAATGGATCACCGACAGTTGAACCCGCCCGAAATGCACTTCGTCACCGTCCCGGAGCCACCTGGTCGGCTCGAATGGTCTCGCCGGCAGACCCGTTCGTTGGGCTTGTTTAACCATGGCTTCGATCAGAAAATCGTCCGCCTTATGCGGTCCCTCGATGGGCACGCTCAGACGTTCTGACAACTCTCCTGCACCACCTGAATGGTCAGCATGACCGTGGGTCACTAAAATCTTAACTATCTCGACGTCTTCCTCCGCGATGGCCGCCTCGATGGGCTCAAAATCTGGCCCCGGATCAACGATCGCCCCCTGCATGGTAAGCGGACACCATAGCAGCGAGCAGTTTTGTCGAAACTTGGTTACGGGTACAATGCGGTAACGCATAAAACGTTCCAAAATTGGGGCAGGTGTCGAGTTTAGCGTATTGTAAACGAGCATGGCTATTGACGGAACAGGAGATGCATGAAGGGGAAAAGTCGGGCGCAGCGCGTCTGGTTGCCTTGATCTGCACGGCACAGGTGCTCGCCCAGATCGGCGCCTATGCGTGGCCTGCGCTATTACCGGACTTCATCCCCCGATGGAACCTGGACTACAGCGAGGCGGGATGGATCACCGCTACCTTCTATCTTGCCTACATGCTGTCCGTGCCAGTTCTGGTGACCTTGACAGACCGTATCGACCCACGCCGGGTGTATCTTTTTGGCGTCGGCTGTACGGTTCTGGGCCACCTCATGTTCGCCTTTCTAGCAGATGGTTTCTGGTCGGCCACACTTGCCCGCGTCATCGCTGGCATAGGTTGGGCAGGGACCTATATGACCGGCCTGAAACTGCTGGCCGATCGCGTTGACGACAAAATGCTCTCCCGAGCGGTCACGGGTCATGCCGCCAGTCTAGGCGTTTCCAGTGCTCTTTCATTTGTCATTGCCGGCGCCTTATCGCAAATTTGGGGTTGGCAAAGCGCGTTCATCGTGGCCTCAATCTGTGCTGCCGCTGCTTGGCTAATCGCCGCGTTTTTTGCACCTAAGCAAGCGCGAAAAGGACCCAGGGAGCCCTGGAGCTGGTCACTATTTGATTTTCGGTCCGTGTTAAAAAACCGTTCCGCCATGGCCTACAGCCTGGGTTATTGTATCCATACATGGGAAATGGGCGCTATGCGCGGCTGGGCCGTGGCCTTTCTGACCTATGTCGCGTTGCGAGACCATGTAGAAACAGCATTCTTCGGTCCAACCGTGATGACTACCGCTATGGCCCTATTCGGCGCCTGGGCAAGCATCGGCGGCAATGAACTGTCAATCCGGATGGGACGGCAGCGCCTAATTCGCATGGCCATGGCCGGCTCGATGATCTGCGCCCTGGCGATGGGTTTTCTGGGTGGCTTCAACTATTCGGTTGCCGCCTTTCTAGTGGTGCTTTATGGCATGGTGATTTGGCTCGATTCATCATCTTTGACGGCCGGGGCGGCTGGCAGCGCCTATCCCGACCGCCGAGGTGCGACCCTGGCAGTGCATTCCATGCTGGGGTATGGCGGCGGTTTTATCGGTCCGGTCGTAGTGGGCTGGATATTGGATTCGACCGGCGGTCCGTCGCATCTTGCCTGGGGTCTGGCATTTGGCCATATCGCCATCGCGATGCTCGGCGCGCGCATCGCCTTTACCTGGCTGCGGCCAAAGGCTTTGGAGGGCGATCATCGGACCTAGTTAAGAGGTCCCCCGCTTAGTGCAACCAGTTCCAACTGGCAAGTGCAGCCCAGGGCGATTGCCGACCCCACAAAATAAAAAGCCGGGTGCTGCTCTTCCTTCGCTGGCTATGTGGGATCATTCGGTTAGGATTACAAAGCTTTTTAATCCGCGTTGAAAGTCAAGATCAGCCGAACGGGTCAGACAACTTGCCTACCAGACACCTCCGTCGAGCAGCGACGTAACTCGCGAAAGCTATTCAAATTATAGGGACGCCCCCTATGCAGAGTGCATTGGTTATCCCACATTATGACATCGTGGTTTTGCCATTCATGCCGGTAGATGAATTGTCGCTGGGTAGCCTGTTCCAACAGTTCATGTAGCAGCATGCGCGCTTCCGCCGTTGGCATGCCTTCTATCTGGCGAGTGTGAATGCCGATAAAAAGCGACTTGCGGCCGGATTCGGGGACGGTGTGCACCATCGGCCAATGCACAGGCGGCAAGGCGTCGATTTCCTCCTGCGAATGATGACTGCCGCCCAAAATGTCGCGGGAATGAAAAGCAAAGTGCTCGACAAGCATATTGTCGATCCGTGCTTTCATCTTGTCGTCCAGGGCATCATAGGCAGCCCGCTGGTCTGCAAATTCCGTCTGCCCGCCCTCGTCCGGTAAATCAATACCGCACAGAATGGAAAATTTCGCAGGCGGATCCTTGAACGAGCTGTCGCTGTGCCAAAACTGGTTGGCGATCAAACTGACATTGCGGATATTCTCCGCCGGCAGCACGTTACCCTCATCATCCAAGTTAGCCAGATCAATCACATCCGGGTTTTTTAGCCGTCGTTTTCCCTTCGAACCCTTTGTCAACCCCTTGTCGATTGGTCCAAACCGCCGGGCAAAGTCAGCATGATGGTCGTCGGTCAAAGGCTGGTCGCGGAAAACCAGAACCGCGTAATGGGCAATGGCCTGCTCAATTTCCCTCACCTATTCGCAGGTTAGTGTCTCACTCAAGTCGACATGAGATACATTCGCCACAAAATCTGCATTGATGGCCTCGATACGCATCATCTATTTCCAACCGGTCATTACATTTCTCAATGTCTAGGCCGCGGTTTTCA
>CAXGCE010000301.1:0-3696 GCA_964007795.1 uncultured Alphaproteobacteria bacterium
ACTATTTGTTGGTTTGCCGGCGTTGCGAGTAAAGGGGCTATATTTAGCCATTGCCACTTTGGCAGCGCAATTCATTATCGAATGGACGCTGAACCATACACCCCTCATCTCCGGCGGAATTCAAGCTTCTATCGAGATGCCTCGACCGGAATTATTTGGCGAGGTTTTGGAAACACAAACGGAAATGTACTTCTTTCTGATGCCGATTTCAGTAATTGCGATTTTAGCGACCCTGAATTTGGTGCGCAGCCGTATCGGTCGGGCCTTCATCGCAATTCGCGACCAGGAGATAGCGGCTGAAATTATCGGTATCAATGTCTACCGTTATAAACTTTTGGCTTTCGCAATTTCCTCCTTCTATGCGGGTGTCGCGGGCGTAATGGCGACCTACTATTACGGCATTGCCAATTATGAAGCCTTCCAACTACCTATATCGATTGATTATTTGGCGATGTGTATCATTGGTGGATTGGGCTCGGTTTTGGGATCGGTATTTGGCGCAGTTTTCATCACATTACTGCCATTCGGTGTGCGCGTATTTATGGAAACCGTGGGCGTTTATTTCGTTGACGGGGTTTACTTGGCGCAGGTGATCGCGCAGATGCGTCTGATCATCTTTGGCGGCTTGATCATCTTTTTCTTGGTTGTGGAACCTGAAGGATTGAATAAACTTTGGCAGAATATCCGGAACTACTTCCGGGTTTGGCCCTTTTCCTATTAGGGTTTAGGGTATTTCACCGTCGTCGAATAGAACGGCGGCACTTAACAGGGGAGACTAAGGCATGAGACATTTGAGACTCGGTCTGATGGCGGCGACTGTAGTTGCGGCCGCCTCTTTTCAGATCAATACAGTAACGGCTGGCGAAATCGTCGTCGGCCTGCAGTGCGACAGGACTGGCCCGACGCAGACCGTCGGCACGTTCCTGTGTCCTGGCTACCATGACTACGTCAAGTTGGTGAACAGCAGAGGCGGTATCGGCGGTCACACCATCAAAGTGATGGAAATTGATCACGAATACAAAGTTCCGCCAGGCATGGAAGCTTATCAGCGCATGAAGAAGGGCGGCGCAGTAGTCGTGGCCATTTATGGCACGCCGCATACGCAGGCTTTGACCCCATTGCTGCACGAAGACAAGATTCCTGGTACTAGCCCGGGTTTTGGTACCGCGGCAGCAGCTAACGGCAAAAAATACCCCTATCTGTTTCCCATCGCGGCCACGTATTGGTCTCAGGGTGCAGCGGCTGTTCAATTTGCCAAAGAGCAATTGGGTGGCGTATTGAAGGGCAAGAAAATTGCTTACATCTATTACGATAACCCTGCCGGCCGCGAGCCCATTCCCATCTTGCACAAATTGCGGGATATGGAAGGCTTCACACTTAAGGAGTTCGCTATTCCTCCGCCAGGTGTGGAAATGAAAGTGCAAGTGCAGGATATCGCTCGCCGCTTCCGGGCAGATTTTGTTCTCAACCACACCTTTGGTAAGGCTCCTTCCGTGTCCATTAACGAATTCACCCGTCAGGGTTATCCGTTGAACAAAATGATCGGTTTTGTATGGGCAGCTGGCGAGTCCAATATCATGGGCGCTGGCGGTTGGCACAAGGCCCAGGGCTATTACGTCCTGCAGATGTCTGGTGCTGGTTCCGACTACCAAGTGCTGCGCGACATCAAGGCATTGTACAAATCCGAAGGTAAATCTCCGCCGAAGGAAATGGATTCGACGGTGTACTACAACCGTGGTTTGATGTGGGCCGCTATTGCTCTTAAGGCAGTGGAAAATGCTGTCAAGGCCAAGGGTGGCAGTGCCGACGTTACCGGTGCTGATGTTCAAAAGGGTTTTGAAAACATCAGTAACTTCTCCTTGGGCGGCATCTTGCCTCCTTTAAAGGTCACTGCCGAAGATCATGAGGGTGGTGGCTGGGTGCAAGTCTTCCAAGTAAAGGGTGAGGCTTTCGTGCCGATCTCGAAATGGATGCACGGCTATCGTGAAACGGTCATGGAAATGGTCGCAGCTCACTAAGTCAAAATAATACTTCCGGCTGGTCAGGCCATTTTTGGGCCGGACCAGCCGGCCATTTTCTTTTTGTATTTAATTTGTCTGTATTGGGGAGCGTCGTGCTCATACTCAACAACGTCGAAGTCATTTATGATGGTGTCATCCTGGTTTTGCGGGGCATCTCCATCGAGGTCGAGGAAGGAGCTATCACCACCGTCCTGGGCGCTAATGGTGCGGGCAAGTCTACCACCTTGAAGGCAATATCAGGTCAGCTAAAGGCTGAACGCGGTGAGGTGACCCGGGGCACCATCGAATTCGACGGTAAACGGATTGATCACCTGCAAGCCCATGAAGCGGTAGAAATGGGGATCGTTCAGGTGTTCGAGGGTCGCCGGGTGTTTGAGAATCTGACCGGCGAAGAAAATCTGATCGCTGGCGGCCATATCGTCTCAAAGCCGGTGATGAAGCGGAATTTGGAATTAGTTTATCAGTATTTCCCCCGCATCTACGACCGGCGTGACGTTCGGGCCGGCTATTTTTCTGGTGGTGAGCAGCAGATGCTGGCCATCGGTCGAGCCCTGATGTCGGACCCCAAATTGGTGATGCTTGACGAGCCGTCCTTGGGACTGGCGCCTATGATCATCGAGGAAATCTTGAGCATAATTAAGCGCCTCAATGAAGAGGAGAACCGGACTTTCCTGATCGTTGAACAGAACGCCGCCTTGGCGTTGGATATCGCCAAATTTGGCTATGTCATGGAGAACGGCTCCATTGTTCTGGAGGGCGATGCTGCCACGTTAAAGGAAAACGCTGATATCAAGGAATTTTATCTAGGTATATCCAGTGGAGAGAAGAAGAGCTTCCGCGATGTCAAGACCTACCGCCGGCGCAAGCGCTGGCTGGGGTAATTTTTTACCTAGCGCCGCGCCCTGAGTATTTTGTGAAGTTGAAAAGGGCATGCCATGAGTAGCGCCAACGAATATTTTGACGACCTAGAAACCCGTGACCCGTCGCAGCGGGAAGAACAGTTGATGACCGAGCTTTCGGCGCAACTGGCCCATGCCAAGACAAATGCTCCCCACTACGCCGAGGCCTTCGCAGACCTGGATCCAGGATCGATTAACAGCCGCGAAGCCTTAGCCGGGCTGCCGACAACGCGAAAATCGGATCTGGCGGTGCTGCAAAAGAAAACGCCACCTCTTGGTGGCATTAATACTGTCCCGCTATCGGAACTATCGCACATTTTTTCTTCGCCGGGCGGTATTTACGAACCTGATTCGCCACGAAAGGACTACTGGCGCTATGCCCGCGCCTTGTGGGCTGCCGGGGTACGACCAGGCCATATCGTGTACAACACATTCTCCTATCACCTGACACCGGCTGGTATGTTGGTAGAAAGCGGTTGCCGCGCTATTGGTTGCCCCGTGGTACCCGGCGGCGTCGGAAACACAGAAATTCAAATCCAGTTGATGGCTGACCTGAAGCCGGATTTTTTTATCGGCACACCATCGTTCTTGCGCATTGTGCTGACAAAGGCCAAGGAACTTGGGCACGATCTATCCAACCTGAAAAACGGTCTCGTGGGCGCAGAGGCCCTGCCGCCGAGCTTGCGTCAGGAGTTGTCCGATCTGGGTGTCTCTGTTCTTCAGGGTTATGGTACTGCTGATCTGGGCAGCGTGGCATATGAAACTAACGCCATCGA
>CAXGCE010000302.1:0-3692 GCA_964007795.1 uncultured Alphaproteobacteria bacterium
GACCATCGTCGGAAATGGCGGTGGAACTAGGCGCCATCTGCTGGTTGCTACCTTTCTTTGCCAAGTCTATGGGCACGATGACAGAAACCGCGTCGGCTTGCTGCCCCTTCGATCTGACAGGTTCATAGGTATAGGCTAGCCAGGCGGCAAAGCTAGCCCCACCCCAAAAAAGCAGAAGTACTACAATAGCCAGGGCGCCGGGGCCTCGCCGCTCTAGTTTTGCCGTTTGCTCCTTCGGCGGCTTTTTGGCCTTGGATTTTCTGGCCACGCCAGCTCAATCCCCCGTTTCAGCTTCTAGCCAAATTATTACCCGTCGTTGCGCTGCTGCAACAAAGTCATACCCCGCAGCAGATCCAGCGCATAGCTTAACTGAAAATCATGCGGTCGATTCGCTGGATTTCCTGGGTCGTTTTTATCCGCCGCTCTAGGCTCGTTCTTGGGCTCTTCGGCCTTCAGATGCTTTGGCAGATCGGCCTCGCTGCGGCGATGCTTGTTGCGCGGCTGTTCCACCTTGACCTGTTCGACCACGACGTCCGGGTTGATCCCCTTGGCCTGGATTGATGTACCCGACGGTGTGTAATAGCGCGCAGTTGTCAGGCGGATAGCGCCATGGCCCTGCAGGGGAATGATGCTCTGCACGGAACCCTTGCCGAAAGATTTGGTGCCGATGATCAGGGCCCGCTGGTGGTCCTGCAGAGCACCGGCAACGATTTCGGAGGCTGAGGCTGAACCGCCGTTGATCAGCACCGCCACTGGTAGTCCGTCCGCTAGATCGCCTGCCTTGGCGTTATAACGGCTGGATTCTTCCGGCCGGCGTCCGCGCGTGGATACGATCTCTCCTTTGTCCAAGAAGGCGTCCGAAACAGCGACGGCCTGGTCCAGAGCACCGCCCGGATTATTCCGCAAATCCAGAACAACGCCGTTGAAGCGATTGCCTAGTTCAGCCTTGCGCTTAGCCATGGCTAATGTTAGGCCCTTGCCGGTTTGTTCCGTAAACGAGGTGATGCGTACATAAACAAAATTGCCCTCTAGCCGCGAGCGGACTGATTGCACCCGTATCACGTCTCGGATGATTTTCACCTCGAAAGGTTTATCCACGCCTTTGCGCACCACCGTTAACTTGATCGTTGATTTCACCGGTCCACGCATCTTTTTTACCGCGTCAGTCAGTGTCAGGCCCATTACTGGTTCATCATCCAGATGGGTGATATAATCGCCGGCCTTCATCCCGGCACGAGAGGCGGGAGTGTCGTCTATGGGAGAGACCACTTTGACCACGCCGTTCTCCATGGTCACTTCGATGCCCAGGCCGCCGAACTCGCCCTTGATCTGCTCTCGCATGTTTTTATAGACCTTAGGTGGCATATACGATGAATGAGGATCAAGCGAGCGCAGCATCCCAGTGATGGCCGCTTCAATTAGTTTCGGGTCCTCGACTTCTTCGACATAGTCAGCGCGAATTCTCTCCAAGACATCGCCGAACAAATTCAGTTGACGATAGATGCCATCGTTTTTGGCTTGCACCAAACCGGACTGCGCTTGCAATACAAAAGCCGCGAGAATCATTCCAAACAATTGTTTCATCATCCGCTCACCCTTTCGCGGCTACTCGACCACCAGGGGGTTGGATTGATTGCCGTCCCCTTGCGCCTTAGTTCAATATATAAAGATCGCTTGTTATCTCTGCCCATCATGCCCATCGGCTCACCGGTCAGCAGGTCCTGACCAACCACCGCTTGCAGCTTGGACAGACCTGCCAGCAGCGTATGGTATCCATCACCATGCGAAATGATCAAGATCAAGCCATAGTTGCGAAACGGTCCAGCAAACACCACGCGTCCATCGTACGGTGCGACGACCTGCGCTCCCTGCCGTGTGCGCAGAGTGACGCCTTGTGAACGGGGGCCGAGCCCGGTACTTTCGCCAAACCGGCCCATCGGCGTGCCACGGGCCGGCAGACGTAGTCGCCCGCGCAGTTTAGAAAATGACACTATTTGTGGTGCCAAGGCCAGTTTCTGCTTCGGAGAATTATCTTGCGGCGAAATTCGTCCCGGCCACTGAGCCGCGGATTTGTCAGTTGCCAACTTGGCGGCTTGAAGCTTTATATTGTCGCGGTCCTCACGGGCCTTCTGTTCTAGGCGTTGCATCAGGCCTTGCAGATCCTTGGCTCTTGAGGCCAACATTGCCAGTCGCCGTCCTTCTACTTCGCCAGCATGGCGAAGGTGGTGTTCCGAAGTGGCGCGTTCTTTTAGAAGAGAATCCAATTCGTTCCTCCGTGCTGACAGAGCCGCCATGGCCGTTGTCCGCCGGCGTTGTTCGATTTGTAATTGCTGGCGGACCGTATGGGCAGAACGTAAGAATTGCCCGAGCTTAGCAGCATCCTTTTGCAGGACGGGCACGGCCGCAGCCAATAGCCGACCCCCGCGGTCGGCATCTAATATGGTTCCAGGCACGGCTAGCATCGCAGCTGCTGGATGACGCTTCAACCGTGCCAAGGCCGTCAGTGACTGGGTTAGACCCGCCCGCAGATGTTTCAGGCGCTTTCGGTTTACTCGGTTCTCGTGATTAAGGAGCGCTAGACGACGATCAATGTTACTTAGGGTTGTTTCCTCCACCTGGATTCGTCGCGCTGCTCTAGCGGTGCGAATTCGCAGATCCTTGATTTGCACCGCGATGGCACCAGCTCGCAGATCCAATGACTCCTTGCGCGCCGTGCTTTTTTGAATGGACCGCTCCGTCTTGCTAATATCACTGCGGACATCGTTCCGCGCATCGGCCAGTGCGGCTGTGACGCTAAGTAGGTTGGCGCCAAACACGAGGGCGCAAAGCTGCTGAATAGCAAATGCTGACAGCCATCTAGCCATGGCCGCCTAATTGCTCTGGCGACGACAGCAATGATCGCCCTGTCATTTCTCTTGGCCGTGGCAGACCCATCAGGTCAAGGACCGTGGGCGCCAGATCCGCCAGGCTGCCATCACGCAACGCAACCTGGTCGGGTTTCCTGTTTACCAGTAGGACTGGCACGGGCCCTGTAGTGTGTTGCGTATGCTCACCATCATTGTCCGAGTCCCGCATCATTTCGATATTACCGTGGTCGGCGGCAACTACCATGGCTCCGCCAACACTACGCACGACATCGATCAGCCGGCCCAAACAACGATCAATCATTTCTACCGCCATTATGGCCGCTGACAATTTCCCCGTATGACCCACCATATCCGGGTTGGCGTAGTTCACTACGATCAGATGATGCTGTCTTAACTTTATGGCGCGAACCAGCCTGTCAGTCACCTCGCCGGCGGACATTTCCGGTTTCAGATCATATGTCGTCACCTTTGGCGACGGGACTAGTATCCTGTCCTCTCCTGCAAACTCGGCTTCCTCGCCACCATTCAAAAAGAAAGTGACGTGGGCATATTTTTCCGTCTCTGCGATACGCAATTGGCGCAAGCCAGCCTTCGCCACCACTTCGCCCAAGGTCTGACGCAACCGGTTGGGCGGGAACAGAACGCCAATCCTTTTATCAAGGGCATTAGAATAGCTGACCACGCCCAATCGGTCGGCGAATTTGATGACCTTACCGCGCTGAAATCCACTAAAATCCGGCTCAACCAGGGCAGCAAGGATCTCCCTTACCCGATCGGCGCGGAAGTTCGCCATGAGCACACCATCCCCATCACGCATCCCGTCAT
>CAXGCE010000303.1:0-3692 GCA_964007795.1 uncultured Alphaproteobacteria bacterium
CCCGAGCGAGACCAGCATGTTGAGACAGGCAAGCGCTGCCGCGCCCGCACCTGAAGCAACGATCTTGGCTTCCTCGATCTTCTTGCCCGCAAGGTCCAGACCGTTGCGCACAGCGGCCCCGACGATGATCGCCGTGCCGTGCTGATCGTCGTGGAAGACCGGGATGTCCATCAGTTCCCGCAAACGCTGCTCGATGACGAAACAGTCGGGAGCCCAAATATCTTCCAGGTTGATGCCGCCGAAACCCTTGCCCAAATACCGCACGCAGTTGATAAACTCGTCCACATCTTCGGTATCCACTTCGATATCGATAGAATCCACATCTGCAAAGCGTTTAAACAAGACCGCCTTGCCTTCCATTACCGGTTTGGAACCCAGAGCACCAAGGTTGCCCAGGCCCAGCACAGCGGTACCATTCGAAATAACGGCAACTAGATTGCCTTTTGAGGTGTAGTCGTAGGCCAGATCAGGATTCTCCGTGATGCGCAGACAAGGCGCCGCAACGCCAGGAGAATAGGCCAGGCTTAGATCGCGTTGCGTGGCCATAGGTTTTGTCGGCGTGATTGACAGCTTGCCCGGCCGCCCTTCTGAATGAAAGCGCAAGGCTTCATCGTTACGATATGTATTGTCCATTTATTTCTTCCGCCGTGCTTAGCTGCTCATCGCCTAGCCTATTTAGACGAAACAATTGCGGCTGCTTGCTAACACAGGCCAAACTCTTGCGCCACGATGTATTACTGTTTTGAGTTAGTGCTGAAAGTAAATTGTAACTTGTTTCAGTCGGTCGTTTCGAATGCACATTATAGAATCCTTGAAAACGACGATTTGCTCGTTTCAACTTACAGTTTACGCCCACACTCGCTTGACAAAGCAAGCCCCGATACATGAATTTCGAACTACCTTATTAAGTGGAGTAATCCGAACTTCTTCACAAACTGGAAAGAGGTAGCATCGGACCGGACCGCATAGCTGATCGGAAACGATACTTCCGACAGGCGGCGAGCACGATATCAATTCGATCAATCCATTCAATATTCGAGCTCTCAGCTTTCAATTATCCAAAGTTTCTGTACCCTGCATAATTTCCACGCTAAGCGATATAAGAACCCAATGACAGATAACACCGCGGTCCCGCGTCGCGAATTCGGTTACATTTTGATGATGACCACATGGCTATGCTGGGGTTTCAGCTATCCTATGACGGCCATCTTGTTGCGTGATTTGGACGTCTGGAGCAGCCGTTTCTTGGTCATTGCCGCCAGTGCTGCCATCCTGTTGACCCTAGGACGTTTGCAGGGCGCCAAATTGACCGTGCATCGTAGCTATTGGGTAGATCTGATTATTGCAGGCCTTTTGAACATGGCAATCTTTCAAGTATCCATGACCTTCGGTATCCATCTGTTAAGCGCCGGGCGCACCTCAGTTATCGTCTATACCATGCCCCTTTGGGCTAGCATATTTGCCGTCTTCATCCTGGGTGAACGCATGTCCTGGCCTCGTGTTTTGGCCCTGGTGTTGGGATTAGCAGGCCTAGCGGTTCTGATGAGCCAGGATCTTTCACACTTGCGCGATGCCCCCCTGGGCGCCAGCCTGACCCTGTTATCCGCAATTTCATTTGGTTTAGGCACAGTCTGGATGAAGCGACGGATCTGGCAAAACGATCCCACTGTACTGGCTGGCTGGCAGTTAGCCATATCTACACTTCCCTTGGCGCTGATCTGGGGATTCCTCGATACCGAAATATCCCTTTTCTCAATGTCTCTGGAGAGCTGGTTGGCCGTGGGCTATATTATCTTTATAGCTAACGCGGTGGCCTATTTCGCCTGGTTTCGCGTGGTTGCGGCCTTTCCAGCAATAGTGTCCGGGATCAGTGCAATGGCAGTTCCCGTGGTCGGTGTTCTTGCTAGCGCTTGGATCTTGGGCGAAGACATCGGTGCAAGGGAATGGTCTTCACTAGTCCTCATCGTTGGCGCTCTGGCTATCAATCTCGCCACAACCCTACAGCGCGAGAAATTTTAAACCCAGATCCTGGCCTTAGAAGGCTGGGTTTGCTACTTTTTAAGAAGGCGCAGTTCCCGAGGCACTTACCAAATTTTTTGAGCGTTCCATGAACAAAACTAGAGCGGCGACGATTGAAAAACCGACGCCGATGATGGTGCAGTTCCTGGCCATTAAGGATCAGCATCGTGATTGCCTCTTATTTTACCGCATGGGCGACTTTTATGAATTGTTCTTTGATGATGCGGTTAAGGCAGCAGAGGCCTTAGACATCACGCTAACCAAAAGGGGAAAGCACTTGGGTGATGATATCCCAATGTGCGGGGTACCGGTCCACAGCGCAGATGTTTACCTATCACGACTTATCCGTAAAGGATTTCGAGTTGCCGTTTGCGAACAGACCGAGGATCCGGCAGAGGCCAAAAAACGCGGCGCCAAGGCCGTAGTCCAACGGGCCGTGGTGCGTTTAGTAACGCCGGGCACACTGACTGAAGATGCCTTATTGGATCCTCGCACTAATAACTACCTGGCAACTTTGGCCCAGGTGCGCGGTAATCATGCCCTGGCCTGGCTTGATTTGTCCACGGGTGAGTTCCTTTGTGCGGAAGTCACGGTGCCAGCGATCGCCACGGAATTAGCCCGGTTAATGCCGGGTGAGATCGTTGTTTCAGATACTATGTTGGCGGCCATCTCCAAGATGGACTGGTATAAGGACTGGACAGCGCGCATATCCCCCTACACAGACGCCCGATTTGATTCTGGATTTGGGGAACGCCGTCTCACATCGTTATTCGAAGTCACCTCGCTGGATGCCTTTGGTAATTTCGGCCGATCGGAGTTAGCTGCATGCGGCGCACTCGTCGATTATCTAGAAATGACCCAGGCCGGCCGCCTACCCCACCTAACGCCACCACGACAGGTCGCCACCCAAGAAGCCCTCACGATTGACCCAGCAACCCGGCGCAATCTAGAACTGACACGCACTCTGAACGGAGAAACCAAAGGCAGCCTGCTCGACACGATAGACCGAACCGTTACCGGGGCCGGAGCAAGACTTTTGAGTCAGCACCTTTCCGCACCTCTTCTCTCGCCGGCAGGTATTAATGAGCGCCTCGACATGATCGCCTATTTTATTGCCGGCGAACGTCTGCGCCAGGATGTACGGGCCGTATTGCGGCAAAGTCCCGACATGGCCCGAGCTCAGGCTCGCCTAAGCCTAGAACGGGGCGGCCCAAGGGACCTTGCTACCATCCGGGATGGATTGGCGACGGCACATGAGTTGGATGGTTTTCTGAGTGCAGTTAATCTACCCCTGCCGCCATCAGGAATAAACGACGCCGCAGCCGGCCTTGGACGTCACGATACTTTAGTGGATGAACTAACCCGTGCCCTAAATTCTGAGCTGCCCATAAGCGTCCGGGAGGGCGGTTTCATTGCCGCCGACTATCGGCCCGAATTAGACGAGGTGCGATTGTTACGGGATGCTTCCCGCAAACTGATCATTGGATTGGAAGGGAATTATCGCCAACAGAGCGGCATAGGCAATCTGAAAATCAAGCATAACCGTGTGCTAGGCTATTTCATTGAGGCAGCTACACGGCACGCCGAAATCTTAATGACGCCACCCTTGAGCGAAACCTTCGTGCACCGACAAACTATGGCCAATGTCGTGCGGTTTTCCACTGTAGAACTAT
>CAXGCE010000304.1:0-3687 GCA_964007795.1 uncultured Alphaproteobacteria bacterium
AAGTGTAGTCTGGCTGTGGTTCTAACGTTTATAGAGCCCCATCAGCGCCGCTTTTTCGATGGTATTGAAGTTTAGCATGAAGCCGACCACCGCAGCCGAGGTATCCGCTTCCACTGGCAATGCGTCCAGGCCTACTGCGTGTAAGGTAAAGACATAGCGGTGGGGGTGGTCGCCCTCGGGCGGGCAGGGTCCGCCCCAACCGGGGGCACCGAAGTCAGTGCGGGTTTCCAAGATGCCGTCGGGCATGCCATCGGCACTGGCATTCAAGCTCAATTCGGTGACGCTGGGAGGAATGTTTACCGCGACCCAATGCCAAAAGCCGCTGCCGGTAGGAGCATCAGGGTCAAAGCATGTGAGAGCAAAACTATTTGTGCCGTCGGGCGCACCAGACCATGAGAGTTGTGGTGACAAGTTCCCGCCCGCGCAGCCGAAACCATAGGCCTCAGACAATACGTGGTCATTATCTAGATAATCACCGTCGTTGAAGCTTTTGCTGGTTAAAACGAGGGCCATATTCATTTCTCCCTGAAATTTTAAATTTCCACTTCACATAGATTTCACCCATGTGGAATTGAATGCAAGTATAGTGTGACCTTAAATGACGAAAATGGAATTAATATGATGGAAATCAGCTATCAAAACGTCGCCTTGCCGGTGCGTGAAGATATTACGGCTGCGCATCGGCGGACCTGGGACCGTCTGGGCCGGGCTGGCACTTGGCTGACCGGAGCGGAGCGAGTAGTAATTGCCCGGGAGGCCCGGGTGGCGCTGGACTGCAAACTGTGTCGCGATCGCAAGGACGCGCTTTCACCAAACCTGGTACAGGGCAACCATGATCACTCGGGCCGATTATCGGACATTGAGGTGGAACAAATTCATCGCATCCGCACTGACCCGGGCCGGTTGAGCCGCGCTTGGTATCAGGGATTGCGCGATGGCGGTATGGTGGAGGAACGGTATGTTGAAACGGTAGAGGTAATCGCCATCATCGTTGCCATCGATACTTTTACTAAGGGTCTGGGACTAAAACTCTGGCCCCTGCCAACCTCACGCCCTGGCAATCCGACAAAATGCCGGCCGGTGGCAGCGCGACAGCAAATGGCTTGGGTTTCAACTTTGGACCCACAGGATGCCATTGGCACGAAAGATGAGGATTTATACGCGGGCCGTCCCACGGCGGCGCATATTTATCAGGCCATGAGCTTAGTACCGAACTCGGTCAAGAGTTTCTTTGATTTGGTAGTGAACCAATACCTGCCGCCACAGGCTATGACCGATTTCGACAACGAATACCGCGCCATCAGCCATGCCCAGATTGAATTGGTGGCGGGCCGTGTATCAGCTCTGAACCAGTGCGTCTATTGAACCACTAGCCATGGGCAACTGCTCCGTGCGAGCGGTAAGAATGTTGATGGAAACTACGATCTTTCAATTATGGTAGGAGACGAGCCGCGCGATGGAGGGGTCGAAAACGGCGCACGGCTAATTCGCTTTGCGACAGCGGTGCTGGGCGATGATCTAGAGGAACTGGCAGCGGCCCGTGACGACATCGTCGCTGTCATGGGCGGCGAGGCCTTGACGGATACGGCCGCTGTGGCGGCACTGTTCAACGCCATCGACCGGGTCGCCGATTCCACGGGTATACCCTTGGAAGACGTGAAGGCTGAGGCCACGGCCGATTTTAGATCGGCTATTGGCATTAATGACTTTGCAACGGCGTCGGAAAAGGGACGGAGCGTATAATCTTTGGCGACGCTACAACAACTTGCGGTAGCAGTGACAACATGGCACAAGTTGTAGGGGTAGATTGGTCCAGATGTATGGGCAAATGAAAGAATGCTTGTGTTGAAATTGGCTCAATTTGTGGCCCTCATCTCTGTGCTTTTACTTTTCGCAGTGCCAGGGTCGGCAGAAGATTTTCAGATTTGGCTGGGAAAACTGCGCGTTGAGGCCGAGGGCAAAGGGATCTCCCAGTCCGTCCTGGACGAAGCACTTGCGGGAATTCAGCCTATTCCCAGGGTCATAGAGTTGGACCGGCGACAGCCCGAATTCACGCTGACCTTCACACAGTATCGTGACCGTGTCGTACCGCAATCACGAATTAAGAAAGGCCGAGTCAAATATCAAGAAAACCGCGATTTATTGGAGGAGATTGGCGGTAAGATTGGAGTGCAGCCCCGCTTCATAGTAGCCCTGTGGGGGATCGAGACGGATTTCGGCCGCGTCACCGGCGGTTTTAAGGTTATTCCCGCACTGGCCACCCTGGCCCACGACGGCCGGCGCAGCGCTTTCTTTAGAAAAGAACTGCTGAACGCCTTGCAAATTCTGCACGAGGGACACATAGCGCCTAAGGAAATGATGGGGTCGTGGGCCGGTGCCATGGGGCAAAGTCAGTTCATGCCGTCCTCGTTCTTGGCGCACGCAGTGGATTATGATGGGGACGGTCGGCGGGATATTTGGACTACGCGGCCGGATGTTTTCGCCTCGGCCGCCAATTATTTAGCAAAATCCGGTTGGCGGGCGGATCAGACTTGGGGACGGGAAGTGAAGTTGCCCCGCGACTTCGATTTCGCACTAGCAGACCTCAAAGTTCGCAAACCTATCGGCGGATGGCAGGCTTTGGGTGTGCGTCAACCAGACGGCGGTGACCTGCCAACCCGGCAGCTTTCCGCCTCCATTGTATTGCCTGAGAAAGGCAAAATGTCGCCCGCGTATCTGGTCTACAGCAATTACCGCACCACATTGCGGTGGAACCGTTCCACCTATTTTGCACTGGCGGTTGGGCTTTTGTCCGACGGTATCGGTGCAGGCGAATAGGGGGCAGGACAATGGGCTGTAAGAGGATCATCCGTCTTGTTCTTTTGGGTTGGGCGGGGGTGTCACTGATGGCCTGCGCCGAAAGTCAGTTGGCCGTGCACGTGGTGAAGAAGATCAGCCAGGCTACGGCGAAAAAGCCAGCTCCGACGGCGGGCATTTACAAGGTGGGTAAGCCCTATCAGGTGAAAAGTGTTTGGTATTACCCGAGCGAAGATGCTCAGTATGACAGAACTGGCATTGCCTCGTGGTATGGAAAACCTTTCCACGGCCGTCGTACGGCAAACGGCGAAATTTATGACATGAATGCCCTGACGGCGGCACACAAAACGTTGCCCATGCCGGTGCGGGTGCAAGTGACTAATTTGGAGAACGGTCGTTCCCTGATGCTGAAGGTGAATGACCGCGGCCCGTTCGTTAATGGGCGCATCATAGATGTGTCCCGCCGGGCGGCACAATTGCTGGGATTTTTTAGACAAGGCACGGCGAAGGTGCGGGTGACGATTATAGATCAGCCCAGGGGCCAGGTCGTGGTGAAGCGGGTGTCCACGCCAGAGGAGCAAAAGAGGGCCCTGCCGGCACTGCCTAGGGGCGACGTCACGGTTCAGACTCTGCCGCCGCCATCGGGTGTTAAGCAATCCACGCCACCGGGCAGCACCAAGGCGCTGGTGCGAGTTGCCTCGGCAGCCCCGCTTGGCGCCGCACCGGCGGTTACGGGTCGGGTAACACAGCAGCCTGTGGGACCATCGAGCATATTTATTCAAGCCGGCGCCTTCGCCCTGGCCAAGAACGCCAACAAACTGCGTGCCCGTCTTTCTTACATCGGACTGTCCAGTATCACCAATGTGTTCATCAAGGGGCAGGAGATGTTCC
>CAXGCE010000305.1:0-3685 GCA_964007795.1 uncultured Alphaproteobacteria bacterium
TAAGGATGGCCGCATTGTATAATTTTCGTCGGGATTTGACCCAATCCGGAAGTAGTTGGTTTTAGTCAAATGGGCTTCTCACTTTCAAACAACAACACAGCCGCCGAATGATTTTGAGGGGCCCCTCTAAATACCGGAGGGAATTTCCATAGATCGACGCCACGGGCGGTATTCCGACGTCTTTAGGGATTTGCATCTGGTATTGACAACGGTCCGCTGAAAATATCGAGAACGAATTGTTACTCATCCGCCGCACGTAATACGGCATTGATGCAGTCATCTAGGAATTTCTCGAATTTTGGATCATTGCCGGGATTTGCGACGCAGTGCCCCCAAGGCGAGTCATAGGGCTTTAGTTCTGCGTTCGCCAAAAACCCGAATTCGATAACATTATCTTCCGGTGGAAAATAAAGATCATTGGTGCAGGGAATCAGAATGGTCCTGGCCTTGATGGCGCCTAGCGCCGCGTCAATATTGCCGCCATACAGATCGTTGGCACTGATGTCGCCGTTCTGCCAGGTCCAGAGCTTGGCCAGAAGATCGTTGGCGTCCCAGTTGAGGTGATCCTCCTCCCAGTCCAAAAGCAGGTCCTCAACCGTCTCAAAGCAGAGTTCCCGGTAGAGCCCATTTCTGTAAAATGACTGTGAAAACGCCCATCCTGCGTAGACTCGCCCGAACGCGCGAAGACCTTGTTCCGGTTGTTTGTCATAATTGCCGCCGTTCCAGGCCGCATCGGCCTGCAATGCCGCCTTCACGCCTTCAAGGAAGACGATATTGTGCGCAGACGTTTTTGCCGAAGCGCAAAACGGCACGATGGCGCGGACCATATCGGGATACTGGGCGGCCCACTGGTAGGACTGACACCCGGCCATGGACCAGCCGGCGACAAGGGCTATACTGCGAACGTCCAGTTTCTCGGTCAGCAGGCGATGCTGACAGGCGATGTTGTCATAAAGCGAAACGTTCGGAAATCGCGGGCCGTCAAAGGGTGCTGGCGTGTTGCTCGGCGACGACGAATAACCGTTTCCAAACATATCCACCGACACAATGAAATGCCGCGCCGGATCCATGGCGCGACCGGGACCGAAGAACCCTTCGTTGCGCCTGTGCGTACCCGTAAAGAACGTTGGCAAAACGATGACATTGTCGCGTGCGGCGTTGAGCTCTCCATAGGTCTGATAGGTTAGTTTTGCGCCCGGCAGGACAACGCCGGATTGCAGTTCGATATTGCCCAGTAGAAAAGTCTTATGATTGCTCACAAAGGCCCCCGCTTGTTTCAACGCACTATCGATACAAAGGACAACGGCTGATCAGGGCAGCTCGACCTACGACGACATACCGACCGGCCGAAGTTCTTCCGTTCGCCGCAGTATCTAATAGAGCCGCAAGTATTCCTGAACTTCCCAATCCGTGACAGCCTGATGATAGCGTTCCCACTCGTCAACCTTATAGGCGATGTAGGAATTGCGCATTACCGGGCCCATGACCTGCTCGGCGAGTTCATCGGCGCGTAACGCATCTGTCGCCATGCTTATGTTTCGGGGCAGACGGCGGATACCCAGTTCCTTGAATTCCGCGTCCGTCATTTCATAAAGATCGCGGTCAGTCGCCGGACCGGGATCGATTTTGTTGGTGATTCCCGTTAACGCCGCGGCCAGTGTCATGGCCAGCCCCAAGTATACGTTCATGCACATGTCGGCGGCGCGGTTTTCGATGCAAAAACGACTTTGCGGTAAACGGAATTGCGCCGAGCGATTATTGTGCCCGTACGTGATATTGGTCGGCGCCCAGGTAACAGTACCGCCCTCAAATCCACCGACACGGGGCACCAGCCCGTTGTAGGAGTTGACCGTCGGGCACGTGATCGCGGTCAGGGCTTCGGCATGCGCCATGAGTCCGCCAACGGCGTGAAGCGATACGTCGGTCCAACCATCACTCTTAGATCCGAACAAATTTTTACCCGGCTTGTTGACAGCCTGCATTGAGAAGTTGATGTGCGCGCCCGAACGCCAGTCGCCCGTGGTCGGTTTGGGCATGAAGGTGATGAACATGTCGTGTTTCTTGGCGACTTCCTTCAACAGAATGCGCAGGAACACCAGGCGGTCGGCCATTTCCACGAGATGGGTATAGTGGAAATCAAGCTCGAACTGTGAATAGGCGCCCTCGGCGACAACATCGTGCAAATTCCAGCCGAGGTCTTCCAGAATGTCGATCATGTCCTTCAGGAAAGGCATCGAATCGAAAGAATATTCCACGTCATAACCAAACGCCTGGCGGCGCGGCCGTACACCGCTCGCAGGGTCATCGTCGATAGCCTTCACCGGCTGGCCGTTTTCATCATAGCGCATGGCGATGAATTCGGGTTCGATGCCGGCATAACCAACATAACCCGCAGACCGGGCCTCACTTACTGCACGTTTCAGCGCCTGGCGTGGGCAGACATTGTAAGGTACGCCCTCCCAGAACAAATCCGCAAAGATAACCGCCATCGAATTGTCCCACGGGCAGACATAAACAGCGTCCAGGTCCGGCACCATGATCTGGTCAGAATCCGCAGGACTCAGGTCCGGCACGTAGGAAACCGAATGCACGGCAAACTGCGGCCCCCCGCCAAGGCACAGCACCTCGAAATCGCTCATCGGCACCGGTTTGGTCTTGGGAATGCCGTGCAAATCGATCCAGCAGGACAATACGTATTTCACACCGGCTTTTTCGAGCCGTTCCCTGACGTCTGGGATTCTCGGACGGTTGCGCTCGATCGCTTCCTCAATTGTTTCGCAGTAAACAGTCTTATCGGCGGCGTCATTCGTGCTGGTCATAGATTTCCTCCTGTGGGGGGCGAGCTGCATTCCGTATACAAGGTTGCCATGAGGCCGCGATCAGACTGTCTTCGGCATGTCCTCAGGGTCGATGCCCGGAACGAACGTGATGCCCGCCTGCTGCTTCCAGTCATGGGGATAGGCGGCGTAGAAGATTACACATACTTCGTCGCACTCGTAGGCAATGTGGTTGTCCTTCGGGACGTAGAGGACATCGCCTGGGTTGCAGACATAGGACTCGCCATCGCAGGTCAGGCGGAAGCTGCCTTCCATGCAGTAGATGATCTCGTCGCAGGTCAGGTCCCACGGCACCGAAACCTTGTTGAGGAAGTTTAGCCCGCCGCACATGGTATCGCTGACCGCGCTTGTTACGAACGGCTTGATGTAACTTTTACCGGGTTCCAGCGTGTGCAGCCGGTGCTCGATATCCGTGAATTTGTAGAGTTGCGGTTTATTGCCCATTATTTAAGTTCCTTTAGTCATTGGTTGTGATCAGTATGGATTCGTTCAGTTCAACCTTGTAACCGTCCGGATCCTCACAGAAGGCGATGATGCGGGTGCCGTGTTTCATGGGTCCGGGCGGGCGGGTGATTTTGACGCCACCGGCCTGAAGATCTGCGCAGGCCTGGTAGACGTCGGGTGTTTCAATGCAGATATGGCCCCAGCCATCACCCTTGTCGTAGTCGGTGACCGTATCCCAGTTGTGCGTCAGCTCCAGGGTTGGAAACTCGGCTTCCGGTCCGTAGCCGATGAAGGTGTTGGTGAAGCGGCCTTCGGGATAATCATTACGGCGCAGCACCTCCATTCCCAGTATCGCGCAATAAAAATTCAGGGTCGCCTCCAGATCGCGGACCTCGATCACCGGC
>CAXGCE010000306.1:0-3684 GCA_964007795.1 uncultured Alphaproteobacteria bacterium
GCATTGACCCTGACCAGACGTTTGTTGTCGGAACTGACGGCATGAGCGACGACCGGGTTGAACTAAATTTCTATCTTAATGGTGCGCAGCGCCAGGCATATCTGCGTCCCATGGCACGGTTGTCAGAAACACTGCGAGAGGATTTCGGTTTTACAGGAGTAAAGGTAGGATGTGACGCGGGTGATTGCGGTGCCTGCACCATCCTGCTGGATGGCCGGCAAGTTTGTGCCTGCCTGGTCCCCACCGCACGCATTGAAGGCCGTCTTGTGGTCAGTGCAGACGGCATGATGTCGAATGGATTTCTGAACCGGGTACAGCACGCCTTTATGCGTCATGGCGCCGTACAGTGTGGTGCTTGCATTCCGGGTATGTTGTCGGCTGCAACTGAAATTGCCGCTGCATACCAGAACCCTACACGACAACAGGTGCTGGACGGCCTCGGCGGTGTATTATGCCGTTGCACCGGTTATCAAAATATCGTTGAAGCGGTAATGGATGCAGGGCGCTACCCTGTCTCGGAGGAACCACACCTTGGCCCCGCCATTGGTGCTCGATTGCCGCGCGCGGATGTTTTGGGGAAACTGAATGGGATGGCTAAGTTCGGTGCCGACGACATTCCTGACGACGCTTTATGGTTGCGCGCCGTCCGTTCACCTCATATGGCGGCGCGTTTTACTATTGGTGATTTGGCGCCTCTAATTGAACGCCATCCGGGCTTGGTCAAGGTGCTGATGGCAACGGACATCCCTGGCAATAAATGCTTCGGTATTTATCCCGACCTAAAGGACCAACCAGTATTTGCTATTGATCAAATCAGGTTTCGCGGCGAGGCGGTGATGGCCCTGGTCGGGGAACGTGAGACGCTGGATAGCATCAGTGATACAGAAATTCCGATAGCTTACGACGTTATGGAACCCATCATTGGTCTCGACGCTGCTCAGGAAGACGGCGCCCGTCAACTTCACGAAAACAGGCCGGGGAACCTGTTGATTGCTTCAGAGTTACGCAAGGGAATAGCGAATCCAGGTGGCTGCGATAAAGTTGTAACGGGGCAGTGGCAGACCAGCTACGTAGAGCATGCCTATATAGAGCCCGAGGCGGGCTTTGCCCGAAGGATAGGGGACCGGTTGGAACTTCATGCGACGACCCAGACACCATATATGGATCGTGACGAAGTCGCCTCAATCATGAGTTTGAACCCGAAGGCAGTAAAAATCGTTCCGACAGTTTGTGGCGGTGGTTTTGGAGGCAAACTAGATCAATCCATACAACCCATGCTGGCAATCGCAGCTTGGTCTCTAGACAGACCAGTAGCTTGTGTTTTTCATAGACCGGAAAGCATGGCCTCAACAACAAAACGCCATCCCGCGAAGATTGAGGCATCTTTTGGCTGTGACGTTGAAGGCAATTTGCGGGCCATGACAATGACTGCAGATTTTGACACGGGCGCCTACGCATCCTGGGGGCCAACCGTGGCTGGTCGAGTGCCCGTGCACGGCGGCGGTCCCTATTCATGGCCCACCGCGCAAATAAAAGCCCGTGCGATCTTGACCAATGGGCCTCCGAGTGGGGCATTTCGTGGTTTTGGGGTTCCCCAAGTTGCTATTGCCCACGAGGCGTTAATGGATGAGCTTGCGGAACAATTGGGAATGGATCCGCTGGAATTCAGGTACAAGAATGCATTGCGCGTTGGCGACCGGACGGCGACGGGGCAACTGCTGCAGGCGAGTGCCGGGTTGGATCAGTGCCTTGATGCCTTGCGGCCACATTGGCGCCAGGCACTCCAGCTTGTTCAGAAGCATAACAAGAACAATCCAAGCCATCGACAAGGAGTAGGACTCGGTTGCATGTGGTATGGTTGCGGCAATACAGGTATGAGTAATCCGTCCGAGGTGAAGGTGACTTTGTCCGGAGGGGGACAGATAACGTTATACAATGGCGCCGTGGATATCGGGCAGGGCAGTGATACCATCATGCGGCAAATTTGTGCTGATGCCCTGGGTATATCGATTGATCATATCGAACAAGTGACAGGTGATACGGATTTAACACCTGATGCGGGTAAGACATCTGCCTCGCGGCAAACTTATGTTACTGGCAAGGCGACGGAACTGGCCGCACAGGATTTGCGGCAACAAATTTTGCGCCTCGCAAATGCCGCTGAGGATGCTGCTATTCAAATTTTAACCGCCGGGTTGTCGGTTGGAGAAACCGAGATTTCTCTATCGAGGCTGAAAGCTGATGATAACGGTGTCGTGCTTGTCGGTGCAGGATTCTTTGACCCGCCGGTAACACCCCTCGACGAGCAGGGGCAGGGCGAGCCCTATGGTACTTATGCCTTCGCAGCGCAATTGGCGGTGGTTGAGGTGGATATGGAATTGGGTACTACCAAGGTGCTCCGCATCGTTGCCGCTCACGATGTGGGCAAGGCGATTAATCCTACTCTGGTTGAAGGGCAAATTCACGGAGGCATCGCCCAGGGTCTCGGAATGGCCTTGATGGAAGAGTATCTCCCCGGTCGTACCGAGAATTTGCATGACTATCTAATCCCGACGGTCGGTGACATGCCGGAGATTGAGGTCATCCTAGTAGAAGATCCAGATCCTAACGGACCATACGGAGCCAAGGGAGTGGGAGAACCCGGTCTGGTCCCCACGGCACCGGCCATCTTAGCGGCTATCAAGTCGGCGTCCGGCGTCCGGATGCAAATGGTGCCAGCAACGCCCCATCGACTTCGTGAAGCAATTCTTGCCCAAGGCGTAAAGCGGAAGGAGGCGGAATGACGGACGGCTTGGTACGCTGCGACGCCTGCCCCGTTCTTTGCCGTATTCGCGAGGGCCGCGCCGGGGCCTGTGACCGTTATGCGAACCAAGGTGGTGAGTTGGTCCGCCTTGATCCGCTTTTGGTCGCCCAGCGCACTCTAGACCAGGATGGCGCCATGGTGCCGTTTTTGCCGGACGCGGAGGACTGGGATGGGACCTTGGTCAAAGGCGCGGAGAGTTTCGTAACCGGTGTGGGCTCCACGACTACTTATCCCGACTACAAGCCGGCGCCCTTTGTGGTCGCATCTAAGCCGTCGGGCGTAGATATGGTGACCGTGGTATCTGAGGGCATATTCAGTTACTGCGGCTTAAAGGTGAAGATCGACACGGACCGGTTTCTGGGCGAGGAACAACATCCCGTGCGCTGCGCAGGTGAGGAGGTGGGTCACGTCACAACCGCTGAATACGGTAGTCAGATGCTGGCGCTGGGTGGTGTGCGTCATTTGACTGGAGGCAGTAAAAAGGAAGGCAACGTGACCTGCCAGATGATGCTGGATATTTGTCAGGGTGAGGCAGCGGAATTGCAAATAGACGATGGCGCTAAGGTGGTAGTGCAGGCGGGCAAGCCGCCAATCGTTGATGATGAAAAAGAAGTGCGGATGCGGGTCGGTTGCGGATCCGCTGCCATCGGCATGTTCGCGCCGCAATGGCATGGTCACACCGATGAGGTCATCGTGGTGGATGACCACATCACAGGCGTATTGAGCGAACATCAGGCTGGCAAATTCCTGGATATGCCCACGGCGGGAATACGAGTGCGCGGACGGCGCTCCACCCCTGGCCGATATTTTCAGGTCGCCGGCCATGGGGATGGCTGGGGTGGTACGGATATTCATGATCCCTTGTCAATTATCGACCGCGT
>CAXGCE010000307.1:0-3683 GCA_964007795.1 uncultured Alphaproteobacteria bacterium
CGGCTATTGCTATCCAGAACGTGGCACAGGCGGGGGACAACGTGGTCAGTTCCACCGACCTTTATGGTGGCACCTGGAATCTATTCGCCAATACCTTGAAACAGCAAGGTATCGAAGTGCGTTTCGTGGACCCGGCGGATCCGGAAGGCTTCCGCAGTGCTACGGATGTAAAGACCCGCGCCTACTATGCTGAAACCTTGCCAAATCCAAAATTGACGGTGTTCCCTATTCAAGAAGTAGCTGATATTGGGCGGGAGTTCGGTATTCCCCTAATCATGGATAATACCGCTGCCCCTATCCTGTGCCGGCCCTTTGATCATGGCGCAGCAATAATCGTGTATTCTACGACCAAATATATTGGCGGCCACGGCACGTCTATTGGCGGTCTAATTGTTGACGGCGGGAATTTCGATTGGGAAGCCCATCCGGACCGCCAGCCCCTGTTGAACCAGCCCGATCCCAGCTATCATGGTGCCGTCTGGGCTGAGGCTATCAAACCCTTGGGCCCAATCGCTTATATTATCAAGGCACGGGTCACCCTGCAGCGGGACCTGGGGGCCGCAGTCAGCCCCTTCAACGCCTTCCAGACCATTCAAGGGCTGGAGACCCTACCCCTGCGCATCCGGGAACATTGCCGAAACGCGGATGCCGTGACGGAATATCTCAACCGACATGATCGAGTGGTAAAGGTCATTCATCCTAGTTTACAAGGTGGCGAGGACCGAGTTCGCGCGGACAAATACCTCAAGGGCGGGTATGGAGGCCTGGTTGGCTTGGAGTTAAAGGGCGGATTGGAAGCCGGCCGCGAATTTATCAATGCTTTGGAGCTATTCTATCATGTGGCTAACATTGGCGATGCGCGCAGCCTGGCTATTCATCCTGCCACGACAACCCATTCACAGCTGACGCCTGAGGAGCAATTGGCGACTGGTGTTACTGATGGCTATGTACGTTTGTCGGTGGGTATAGAACACATTGACGATATTATCGCTGATCTGTCCCAGGCTTTGGATAAGGCAGCCGTCCCGTCGAAAAACGCCGCCTAACACCTTTAACCCCATCTGGCGGCGTCCTGCGAACTGGGACGCCGCCAGCGCATTTCATGTTTTTTGTTGTTGCGCCAACAAATTTTCCGGTGTGCGCAGGAACAGCGCCGTAATGGTGCAGATCGCCGGATACAGCGCCAGCACCACAAGGATCTCTTGGTAGTCGCCCACCAGGTCAAAGGCGATGCCTAAGGGCAAGGGGCCGACGGAGGCGCCGATGACGCCAATCATCTGACCGGTGCCTTGAATTGTGCCCAAATGTTTGCGCCCAAAATAACGGGGCCACATGTAGCCGAAAAATGTCATGGTGCAGCCATTGTTCAAGCCAAATACGACGGCGTAAATCATCGCGGTCGTCAGGTTATGGGCCATGGCTGCGCTGATTAGCGAAGCTACCATGACGCATAGTCCGAAGGCGAACACCCGGTGTGTCGGGAAACGATCCAGGGCCCGGCCCACCAGGGGAATGGTAACGACCATAACCACGGCGGATATTGGAAAAATCCGCGCCGCGGTCGCCTCGCTAAGTCCTTGGGTGGTGAGGATAGATACCTGGAAGAAGTGCAGAGAGGTCACTAGCATAGACAAGCCGAACAACCCAGCTGAAAGGATCCAGAAGGCTGGCGTCGCGAGTGCTTCCCGCAGGGTCAGACCATGTTCCGTGGCTGCAACCGCGCCAGCCTCCGTGGTCATGGGGGGATCACCATCAGGGGCTAGATCGAGATTTTCAGGTCTGTTGTGCACCAAAAACAACACGGCCGGCAGCAATAACGCCCAAGTGCTGGCGCCCAACCAGACCCAAGCTTGGCGCCAACCTACGGCGTCTATCAACCATTGTGACAGCGGCGGATGCACCGCCATGGATGCAGAAAAACCCATGGCCATAATACTAAGGGCAAAGCCCCGGCGCCGGTCGAACCAATGGGCGATGAGATTGGAACATCCCAACATTATGCTTCCCTGGCCCAGGAATCGCAGGGCGGCGAATGCCACCGCGAGCCATAAAATACCAGCGACAGCTCCGAAGGCGATACAGGCCAGGCCAAGTAATAGTGTTACGGACAGCAATAGTTGGCGCGGGCCTATACGGTCCAAGAGTTTCCCCATGAGGGGTAGGCCAAATGCGGCTACCAGGGTGGCAAAGGCATAGGCTGAAGAAACAGCCGTGGCCGAAAGGCCAAGGTCAGCCTGAATATGCACCAGAAAAACGCTGAATGTATGGGACTGTCCCGGGCCGCTGACAAAAATGCCCAGCGCTGCCACGGCTAAAATGATCCAGCCATAGAAAATGCGGCGATTAATATTTAAGGCTACGGATCTCATTAAAAGGGGTCGCGTGCTAGTTGTCGGTTTGTGTCCGCCATTTTTGTATAATTATTCCATTAACTGCTTCGGCGAAGGCTAATTTTACCTATTTTATAGCGGAACCTGGTCCTAATAGGGATCCCGCCTATCCTAAACAACACGCGCCACTAGACGGATACAGAGCAGGCTAGACAGAAATGGGAGGCTGTCATTTTAGGCCGGGGCGGAGAGACTGGCACGCCCGACATATCTCGGCACGAAATGTGCGCGGAAAACGGCAGCCGCGGCATGAAGTACAAAGCAATTCTAAAACCCAAAGCACAAAATTCCTGCATCCGCCCCCTATTAATTTGGGTTGCGAAAATTTGCATAAGAAAAGGGGGCGCGGGAGCGCCCCCTTCCTTTGGAAATTTTGTGTGAAGGTCGTTTATGCACCTTCGCGACCGATAATAGCGACCGATGAAACATTCTGGTGGGGTTGGCCACCAAGATTGTGGGTCATGCCGAACGTGGGATCTACCAATTGACGCTCGCCAGCCCGGCCCAGCAATTGGTTGTACATTTCATAAAGCATGCGCAGACCGGAGGCACCAATGGGATGACCAAAGCACTTCAGGCCGCCGTCAATCTGGCAGGGAACCTCGCCATCCGCGTTGTAGAAGCCGTCGAGAACATCGCGCCAGGCTTCACCTTCCCGCGAAATATATAGGTCTTCCATGGTCACCATTTCGGTAATCGAGAAGCAGTCGTGACATTCGAACATGGAAATCTGTTCTCTCGGCTTTTCAATGCCGGCCTCTTTATAGGCCCGCTCAGCCGCCTTGCGCGTGGTCAGAAAATAGCTGCCATCCCAAGAGTTATGGCTTGATTCCTGCCCGTTAGAAACGGCAAGCTGAAGGGCTTTTACCGTGATCCGGTCCGTCTTGCCCAACGAGGCCGCAATTTCCGGTGTCGTGACGATAGCCGCTGCCGAACCGTCGGAAACGCCGCAACAGTCGAATAGGCCCAATGGCGCCGCGATCATCGGCGCATTCAGAACCGTTTCTAGAGGAATTTCCTTTTGCAGATGGGCCTTGGGGTTCTTGGCGCCGTTAGCATGGCTCTTCACTGAGATAGAGCCGATAGCCCGCTTTACGGTATCCATATCAACGCCGTGCTTTTCGGCATAGGCCGTGGCCAATTGAGCAAAACCACCAGGGGCAGAGCCATTATTTCTGATCATATCATTCAAGGGACCGGCGCCACGCTGGGGCAATCCTCCATAGCCGGTATCCTTCAATTTTTCGACGCCAACAGCCAAGGCAATGTCGGCCGCTCCCGAGGCCACCGCGT
>CAXGCE010000308.1:0-3672 GCA_964007795.1 uncultured Alphaproteobacteria bacterium
TAATTTTCTCAAGTGGAACTGATTTTTTCGAAAAAGTAGCCACACCGTGATAGGCCTTTTGGCCGTGCAAGGCATGATGCTCATAACCCTTGGCTGTAAACAATTCTAGGGGAAAAGATTCGTTGGTGACCTTGATTTCCTGTAGGCACAGGACATCGGGTTGGCGGTCTATGAGAAACTGTTGAAGGGTTTCGATGTGCGCCCTCACCGAATTTACGTTCCAAGTTGCAATGGATATCTTCACGCGAACCAGACCCTAGGTTTCATAAGTGATGGATAATGTAGCGATGCCCTCAATCGAACATTCCAGCCGGTCACCCGGTTCCACGGCGGCGACTCCGTGGGGTGTTCCAGTGAAAATAATGTCTCCAGGTTGTAATTCGAATAGACCAGACAGATAGGCAATGGTTTCAGGCACATTCCAGATCATCTGATTGATATTGCCGTTTTGGCGGTTGCCACCATTAACAGATAGCGAGATGCGGGCATTAGTGGGATGGCCGACGTCAGTCGCCGCGCGCAGCGCACCTATTGGTGCGGAATGATCAAACCCCTTACCAGTATCCCAAGGCCGGCCTCTTTCCTTGGCATCACCCTGCAGGTCGCGGCGCGTCATATCTAGCCCCACGGTATAGCCAAAGACGCATTCCAAAGCTTTTTCCTCTGGTATGTTTGCGCCGCCTTTGGCTAGAGCGACCACCAACTCAATTTCGTGGTGCAGGTCCGCGGTAGCAGGTGGATAGGGAATGGTACTTCCATCCTCGGTTAAGGCATCTGCCGGTTTCATGAAAAAGAATGGCGGCTCTCGGTCCGGGTCATGACCCATCTCGCGGGCGTGGGCCGCATAATTTCGGCCCACGCAATAAATGCGGCGTACAGGAAAGGGATCGTCGTCTATAACAGGAACAAATGCTTGAGGCGGCGGGGTAATCGCAAAATCCATGACGAACTCCAAAGATACCTAAAATATGTGAAAGCTATTGCCCACAACGCCGATGGGCCAACGTCCTAATTCAAAAAGCTTATATTTTAAGGCAAAGACATGGTGCTCATCATTTTCATCTTCGGCGGCCAGCAACAAGCCAGCCTGATAAATAGATTGGGCGGCAGCACCGGCAATGGCGCGTATCAAGGCCTCGTCCTCGAGTTCGCCGGCTTCAACTACCATTTTCGCCGGCTCCAAAACTGCTTCAATGGCCTGATTCTGTAGGTGAGTTAGCGCGATCATTACAGTTTCTTCATCAGCCCGTCGGCATGCCTCAGCAACCAACGCCACACGCGCTTGCTCCTCCGCCTCCCACCACTCCGTGTTCCAATCGGGATTGGCAGCGGCGTCGGCGGCTTCCTCCCAATCAGCGGCAGGTGCGATACGAGCGTCGGGAAAACCCAGTGCCAATAAATAGTCTTCTGACAGCAAAATCTCCCGGCTATCAAGCCGGTCCCCAAGTGCTGCAAACCAGTGGACCTCGGTCAACATTCGAACGAATTGAGACACGGCTAGCAGTCCGGGAAAATCGGTCAATTCCGCCTCGTCCAGGAATTCGTATGCGCCATCGGCCATGTTCAGTGATTACCGCGGTCCTCACGCCATAGACCAATTTTTTCCTGGATAGGACGATCCGAGAAGCTGAACAAGACGGCATCGCCGTCGGCTTCATGGTGATGACTGCACCAACTGGGAATAACAAAAGTATCGCGTGGACCCCAAGGCATCTTCTCTCCGCTGGCAATGGTTCTTCCAGTGCCTTCAACGACGCTATAAACCATGCCATCGGTGGAGCGGTAAGGTGCCGTCGTCATGCCGTTCGGAAGCAGTTGCATGTAGGTGGCCATAGTCGGCAAGGCATAGTCGCCCGTGGTCGGATTGACGTAACACATTTTCAAACCGTGACAGGAATCCCAGTCCTGGGCTTCGCGCATTTTCTCCAGAGCCTCGCGGGTGCGTTCATAGGGATAATTGAATACTGGGGACGCAGGAGTTGTGTTTTTGTATCCCACTGGTAGCAATCCGGTTCCAAACCGGGCGAGGTTATCGCCTGTTGGTTGCGATAGTGTCTGACTGTCCTCGTCCAAATCTTCGGCGAAACTGGAATTGAAAAATTTTACGATGGGTATATCAAGGCCATCCAACCAGACCATCGGCTGATCGGATTCGTTACCATGGTCATGCCAGGTCCAGGACGGCGTAGTAACAAAATCGCCGGGACGCATGATAGTTTTCTCACCCTCGACTGCCGTGTAAGCGCCTGTGCCCTCAACGATGAACCGTAAGGCCGTCTGAGAATGCCTATGGGCCGGAGCAACTTCACCTGGGAGGATTAGCTGCAGGCCAGCATACAAAGTGTTGGTAATTTTAGATTGGCCTTGCAGTGCTGGATTTTCCAATATGAGAACCCGCCGTATGGCCTCCTTGGCGGTGATCAAATCGCCTGAATCCATAATAAATTGGCGGATTTTATCATAATGCCAAACGGTTGGGACGGATTGGACCTGCGGTTCGGGCGTGACCAAGGCCGAGAGGACCTCCCACAGAGGTGTCAGATGCGAGGGTGCGATTCGGTCATAGTATGCCTGACGCATAAGATCCGTTTGGTTCATGTTTTTGCCTGCTCAGCTAGTTCATGCACTGTGTAGAACGGATCAGCATGCAAGTCCTCGGTCCGGGCCCCAAGATTTTTGGCCAGGTCGCGGATGGCATCCACCATTGGAGGGGGACCGGCTGTGTAGATTTTGGCCCCGTCCATAGTGGAGAGATCCTCGGTAATCGCTTCGTGCAAAAAGCCAGTGCGGCAGTTGGTCTCTCCGGTTGGCTCTGACAACACCGGCACGAAACTGAAATTGTCGTGCTTGGTTGCCAAAGCCTCGAAATGATCAACGAGATACAGATCCCGTTCGTCCCGCGCGCCAAAATAAAGTGCGATTGGTTGTTTCATGCCCTTGGCGAGGGCAGTCTCTACAATGGACTTGATCGGCGCAAGGCCGGAGCCGCCCGCTACAGCGATAATGGGGCCCGTATGCAGCTCACGTAGAAAGGCGAGGCCCATAGGGCCAGAAAGGCCAATATTATCACCCACACGTAAGTTTTGTGCCGCCGCGCTGACTTGCCCGTCTTCGATGGCGCGAATATGAAATTCTAAGGTTGCGCTAACGGGTTTACCCGCCATGGAAAAATCCCGCTCCGGCTGCCCGGGCATGGTAAGGGAGGCATATTGTCCCGCCGAAAATTCCAGGGCTGAATGCGACTCACATTGTACAATGACGATGTCGTGGGTGGCCTGTTCCACGGAGGTTACCGTGCAATCCAGGTTTTGGGTCATATGTTGGACGGTCTCTTCCAAATCCAGCCAGGCGACTTCGCAATCCGCCATAGGAATGGAACTACAGGCAAGGATTTGTCCCTGCTCCCGTTCCTCGTCGGTCAATGCATATTCGGAATAGTCTGAAAGTTCGACCTCGCCAGTCAGAAGCCAGGATTTGCACGCGCCGCAGTTGCCCGACTGGCAGCCGAATGGGTAATCGATACCCCCATCCAATGCCGCTTCGAGAATTGTTTCGTCCTCGCCGACAGCCAGTATTTTGTCCGTTCCTCGAACACTTACATGGTAGCTCACGGTTTCTTGGCCCTCATGATGATCTCTTGTCGGTTGCCAATTTAGTGCACAATTTGGCTTT
>CAXGCE010000309.1:0-3650 GCA_964007795.1 uncultured Alphaproteobacteria bacterium
CGATCTGTGAAGGCGTGCGCTCGATCCTCGAGGAGTCTCCGCCGGAGATCGCGGCTGACCTCGTCGATACGGGTGTGACCCTCGTCGGCGGCGGCGCCCTGCTCTATGGCATGGCCGAGGCGATGAGCGATCTCCTCGGCACCCCGGCGAAGGTTGGCCCTGAGCCCCTGACTGCGGTCTCGCGGGGCACGGGTATCTTCCTCGACAAGCTCGAGGTGTTCTCGCACGTCCTCGCTACCGAAGAAGACGAGTAGGCGCTCCCTTCGCGGTGAGGCGTTCGAGTCGGACCTCCCCGACCCGTGAGTCACGGCGTCGGAGGGTGGGTGCGCTGGTCGCGCTGGGATCCAAGCCGCAGGAGGCGCGGGACGCCATCCGCGCAGCGGCGGCTATACTGGGGCCGAATCAGCCGGTCGATGCGTTGGTGCGCGTGGCGTTGCAAAAGGGCAAATGAAACGTAGTAAAAATGAAGAAGTCGCGCTTCGCGACCTTTTCAAAAAACGGATCGGTTGAAATACTCCAATCTGGAATTCATCAAGGATCTGCTCCCCTCCCTTGATAACCTCGAACGAGCCATTGCTCATGCCTCGGACAAAGAAATTGAAACGGGAAGCATGCTTGAGGGTCTTGAAATGGTCTACAAAGGGCTGCAGGAGACTTTCAGCAAATATGGGGTCACTCGAATCGAGTCACTCGGAATGGAATTCGATCCCAGTCGCCACCAGGCGGTTGGAATGGTCGAAAGCAGCGAAACACCGGAAAATCACGTTGCCGAAGAATGCCTGACGGGCTATTTCCTTCATGACCGTATCATCCGTCCGTCAATGGTTCGTGTTTCAGGGAAAGGGTGAAGGATGTTGTCCCACCCTCATCAACAATGATATCCGCATCCAAACCATATCGAGTTGCCCGCCATTTATTTTCTTGAATAACCCAAGGATCTAGCAGGGGAAGTTGAGTCCCATCATCATAAAAATTAGATAGTCCTACCGCTACCATGCTTTCATATCCGTGGTGGTGCAACGCAAACAAAATTAACTTGTAATTGAAAGTTCCTGGCTCCGGGCATTGTCCGTTTCTGTCACTGACCTAGATTTGGGGGGCACTGAGAGGTTAAACGGCACAACCTCAAGCGCATAATAACTCGGAGCCGCCACGAATTCTCTTGTAGGGGAACCCATTTGCCTCGGACCATTTCATTAAACAACATAAATTTCACAGAAGGACCCTTCGATTTTCTATGGACGAACATTCGATAGCTTCCAGAGTGCGGGCCATGCCTACACCACACTCATCGACCCCTGCCAAAGGTAGCGCCTTGCCATCCACGGCGTCCAAAAAGGCTTGAAATTCCGCAGCCACGACCTGATACGGCTCAACCACGGTGCAATAGGGTTTTTCGACACCCCGGTTGTCGGGCCGCCAAATACCCTCGACCAATTCATGACGTACCCGATGAACCTGCAAATCATTGACCTGATAGTCAATCTCTACCGCCCCCTCACTCCCCGAAACCATGAACTCCTTCGTCTGTGTCGCGCCCGGAACAATATTGTCGTTCCAGCGACCGGGCTGGATGCAACCAACCTCTACATGCGCCAAGGCGCCGGAAGGGTAGAACAGCCGGATTAGGGCAAAGTCATCATGCCCCCGGCCGAAATGATCTTTGGTTACGGCATCAACTTCTAATGGCAACTCGCCCACCATCCAATTGGCCTGGTCGATAAAATGAACAGCGTCATTCGCTACGACGCCGCTATCGGACCTAGCCCTTTTGTGCCCATGGAATCGGCCCGAGATATAACGCAAATCTCCCAGACGTCCTTTGTCTACTTCTTCCTTTGCCAGCTGGGCTAAGGGATGAGCCCGAAAATAAAAGCCTACCTGCACCACTTGTTCTCGTATCAAGTCCCTGAGCGCCTGCGCATCGTTGAGATTTGCGGTCATAGGCTTTTCAATAAACAAGGGTTTTCTTGTTTTCAGTACCGGGAGACACACCTCCAAATGCAAATCCGTCGGTGCCAGTATCACCACGAGGTCTGCCTGGTCCAGAAAGTCCGATACCGTCCCTGACACCCGATCGGGCGCGATACCTAGATCCATACATCTACGCCGTGCCGCCTCATCCGGATCGACAACATACAATTCATCCGCCAAACCCAGCACACGCCACGCCGCCAAATGTGTAGGGCCAAAGTTGCCAAACCCGATTTGCAAAATACAGCGTCTCAAAGCCACATCTCTCAGTTAGTAACGCCATGCGTCGTGAGAAAAGTGGACATGCGGCTGCTAGCTAGTTCTGGGTCCACAAGCAGACCAGAGGCGTCGGCCAGGCGGAACAACTCTGCCAGATGCAGTAATGAGCGGGCACTTTGTTGGCCGCCGACCATGACAAAATGCTCCTGATGTCCATTAAGCCAAGCCATGAAGACCACGCCGGTCTTATAGAAAGGCGTCGGCGATTTGAAAATGTGACGCGATAAGGGCACGGTGGGAGCAAGGATTTTGTGAAAGCGGTCTTCATCGCCACCGGCAAAGGCCTCCAAGGCGGCGGAGGCCGCCGGCGCGATAGCATCGAAAATACCTAACAATGCGTCGGAATAGCCCATTTCGTCGCCCGCAATCAGTTCGGCGTAGTTAAAATCATCACCAGTGTACATACGAACGCTACTCGGAAGGCGGCGACGCATGATGATTTCCTTTCCCTTGTCCAGAAGAGAGACCTTGATGCCTTCAACTTTAGCGGTGTTGGCGGTTAGTATATCAATGCAGACGCCCATTGCGGCCATGTGGTCGTCGTGACCCCAATAACCGCTCAGATTTGGATCAAACATCTCACCCAGCCAGTGAATGAGAACAGGCTCCCGCACCTGTGAGAGTATCCGGTCATAGACCGTGGTATAATCATCCGGTGATTTTGCACACGCCGCTAGTGCTCGGCTGGCCATGAGAATGACGCGCCCGCCTTCCTTTTCCACGAAAGCCACCTGTTCCTCGTAGGCTCGAATTACATCATCTAACCTTATGTCCGTCGCAGGTTCCAGATGATCGGTCCCAGCGCCACAGACTATGCGTGCGGCAGGAATTTGCCTGGCTGCCTCCAGGCTCCGACGGATCAAGTCCTGGCTGGTGGTCCAGTCCAGGCCCGTGCCGCGATGCGCCGTATCCATGGCCTCCGCCACCCCGAGGCCGAGGCCAAACAGTTTTGTGCGGTATGCGATGGTGGCATCCCAGTCAATCGCCGTTTCCAGCCAGGGATCTAGATCTGCCAAGGGATCGGCTACCACATGGGCAGCTGCATATGCCATACGGTTGAAGGGACGATTAGTACGCGTCGGGAAATCCTGTGGCATGGATGTGGTGAATGGCAAAAGGGTGCCGTCGGAGATCGGTAAATTTATTGTGGGCACAATCGGGTCTCCAAATCCGGTACTTGTAACCAGCGGCCCTCGGACCAGCTTTGAAGGCCCAATTCCGCGAGTTGTACTCCCTTTGCACCGGCTAGCAGATCCCAAGGAAATGCGTTATCTTCGTATAAATGGTGAATAAATAATTCCCACTGCACCTTGAAGGCATTGTCGTACTGGACGGGATCAGGGACCTCTTCCCAACCATCATTATAGTCAATCGTGGGCGGAATATCCGGATTCCAA
>CAXGCE010000310.1:0-3643 GCA_964007795.1 uncultured Alphaproteobacteria bacterium
CCGGGCAAACGCAGCCGCGTCGTCGGCAACCTCAAAAGAATCCAGAAACGAGGCACCGGGCCGTTCGTCCAATCCCAGGGCCAACACCTCAACCTGATCGTGGCCCAGGAACCGAGAGGGCTCCTCCGCTCGTTCGTCGCCATATCGCAAGTCGATCGCAGTATTCACTCCCAACCCGCATACCTTGGCCATATCCGCGTCAGTCAAAGCAGCCAACGTATCCGAACGAAAGAAGGTTCGCCATTTCACCGTCTCGCCATCTGCAGTTTCGTAACCACCCAGATCCCGGAAATTCGAAACGCCTTCCAGTTCAATTCGCCGCTCCATGAAATTAGCTACCTCCTCTAACGCGAATATTTTACAAAAAAATCTGTTACAAATTTCAGTCGGCCTGTCCGTTCAATTACCCTTGAATTTGGGTGACCGTTTTTCGAGATATGCGGCTACGGCCTCGTTTCGGTCAGTGGTGTCTTCGGCTAGTAAATGCTGGTCAAAATCCGCGTGCATGACGGACCTGTCGAGTGCGGAAGTGATAGCGTTCACGCTACGCTTAATCATTTGCGCCGGTACGGGCGGCAGGGCGGCATAATGGCTAGCCCATTCCATCGCCTTGTCCGTGACTTGGTGCGTTTCCACAATTTCGTCCAACGCGCCCCATTCAAACAAAATCGGACCTTGAATATGCTTGCCACTGATGACTAACTGCTTGGCACGTGCAGGACCTACCAAATGCACTAAGAGCGGCAGGCTCTGCCACATCAAGTTCACGCCAATCAAGATCTCCGGATAGGACATAAAGCAGTCCTTGGCACCAACACGAAAATCCATGGCCGTGGCAAGACAAGCGCCACCTCCCATGGCCGCGCCCCTCCATGCAGCAATGGTGATTTGATCCATATCCAGGATGGCCTGGATACAGTGTTGGCCGATGCGCCGACGCCGCCGGCGAACTGTCAGCAGTCCGTGCTCCGGTTCTTTAGCCGTCAAATCGGCGCCTGAATTGAAATGCTTGCCGGCACCCGTAAAAATTACCACTCGCGCCGCGTCGTCGTTCCGAAAACTTAGTGCCGCATGCTCGATTTCCTCAATGTGGCGTTGATTTAGAGCATTAGCCTTTTCCGGCCGATTGAAGGTCACAATGGCGACTTCGCCCCCCCGTTCCACCTTGATGCATTCATAATCCATTAGGACGCTCCTATCCCTCGGGCCATTCCGGCGTTTTTTTGCTGGCGAATGCCTGGGCACCGACCTTTCTGTCATTGGAATTCATCACCCGTGTCTGAACGAAATTGGTAACTTGATCCACCGCCGTGTAATCCAGGGACGACCCGCGTACCATTAGCTCTTTCATACCCTGCACCGCCTTGGGGCTTAGTTCTGCCAAACGATGGGCCGCCTTCTCTGCTTCGGCCATAAGCTGGTCATCAGCCACTACCTTGTTGATCAAACCCACCTCGCGCGCTCGTTCGGCATTAACACGGTCGGCGGATAGCAATAATTCCGACGCGATGGCCCACGGCATGATGCGGGGAAACCAGGCTGCCGGAATGGTCGCGATGCCCCACTGCGGTTCAGGCAGCCAGAAAGAAACATCCGCCGTCGCGATGCGGATGTCCGTGTCCATGGCGATCCACATCCCATAACCAACACAATGGCTGTGCAGGGCGGCAACGATGGGTTTGTAGACGCCCCTTGTACGAGTGATATCCGGGAAATTACCAGTGTATTTGTAGTTTTCCGGCGCCCCACCGGACAAATCGGCGCCGGCACTGAAACACCGTCCGTTACCGGACAAAATCGCGGCACGCAATTTCGGATCCGCCTGAAAATCCTGCCAGACCTGGCCTAGTTCCTCATGCATAGTTGCGTCCATAGCATTCAGTTTGTCCGGCCGGTTCAAGGCGACATAGGCGATATGGCCCTTTTTCTCGTACTCGACGGTGGTGAGATCCATAAATTTTCTCCAAATAGCTTTTTCTAATGCCAATCGTCAGCGGGATTGAAGCCGGCGTCTTCTGCCAGCACGCCGTGACCCGGCACATAATTGATTTCTACCCGAATGCCGTCAGGGTCCTCACACAAGACATAGTAATAACCAGGCGCCCAGGGGCCATCCTTGGCCGAGCTGACGATATGGGCGCCCATGTCACGAAGTAGCCCATCAACCTGATCCACATCTTCACGTGACCGAGCACGAAAGCATATGTGATGCAACCCTACGCGCCCCTGCTTGAAGCTCTCACCTGCATATTCAGGCAAGCAGGGTTGAATTCCCAGGGCAGTTCGAGCACCAACAAAATAGCACATATTTTCGCCGTCAAAGATATTCTCCAAGCCCAGAGCAGGCATCAGCTGCCCATAAAAGGTCTTAGCAGCATCATATTGACTGACGGTAAGTATGACATGAGCCATGCCATTAACTTCGATCATCTCTCATTCCTTTCTGCCGAGACTACTAGCTCTTTAGTGACGTTATGCCAAAAAGTTGGACGCATTTTCACGCTATAAGATCTCCTAGATCGAAACCGCTAATGATGTAGTTCTCGGCGCAGCGCGAATTGGCGATATTTTCGCAACAAAAGACCAGAAATGCCGCCCGGCATCACGAATGCCACCGCCAGAACGATGAAGCCAATGGGCATCAGGGCCAAGCTGGTCGGCAGGGCGGCGGGCAGATAGAGCACCAGCATGCTGCCCACCACAGCGCCCCAAACGGAATAGATCCCTGCCATGACGGCACCGGCTAGCAACAGAATAGAAAAGAACAAGCTGTAGGTATCGGGCGCTACGAAGTCCGCCAGCAGGCCGGTCAAGGCGCCGCCGATGCCTGCGTACATAGCGGATATACCGAAGATCGTCGTCTTAAATATGGCCACATTAATGCCCATGGGTGCGGCAGCTATCTCATTATCGCGAATAGCGCCCAACGCTCGACCAGACCGGCTGTTGAACAGGTTGGTGGCCAGCCAGATTAGCCCCAGCATGAAGATCAAGGTTACGAAGTACCAATACTGATCATCGCTCAGGCCCAGCCAAGCAGGAGGATCCGGCCGGTCCAGATAAACGCCACTGACGCCGCCTGTCCAGGGGGTCAGAGCATCCAGTTTTAGGACCTGAGGCAGGGCCAGGGACAAACTCCAGGTCATCAGCATCAGGTGCACCAGGCTCAGGCGCAGGGCCGGCCAGCCGATCAGAAATCCCGCCGTGAACGAGACCACCGCCGCCAGCGGCAGGGCGCTATAAGCGGACAGCCCGCCGTGGGACATGGCGATGGAGGTGGTGTAGGCCCCGATGGCGAAAAACGCCCCGTGACCGATGGAAAACTGGCCGCTGAGACCGGTCAGCAGGTTGATCCCCAGGATCGCGATGGCCAAGGCACCGACCATGGCCAGGCGATAGGTGGTGTAGCCCTCTGTGACGAACGGCAGCACCACCGCCGCGACCAGGAACAGGGTAATTGCCGTCCGCCGCCAGGATGGGGGTATGGCGCCCAAGTCACGATCCGGGCGCGCCGGATTTTTCTTCGGTTCACGCAAGGCTTCAACAAATGAAATTTGATGAGGCCAACGCACTAACGGGTACGAGCGCAACGCACATAGACAATCCAGAAAACGTCACGTTAACCCCAAAAGAGCAGCGGTAT
>CAXGCE010000311.1:0-3636 GCA_964007795.1 uncultured Alphaproteobacteria bacterium
CGCAGCGCAGGCTGCCCAGCAGGTCGCCGGTGAAACACTCGGAATGAAGCCGGGTGAGGGGCCCGCCACCGGTCACATCCTCGGACTTTGGTTCGCGCCCAATCTTCGGTTCGCCGATGATGATGGCCAGGTGTTCGGTGCCGCCATCGCCGACAATCACCGCGCGGCGGTTCCATGGAATCCCCGCGCTGTCATCGTTGCTGTGGAAGAACAGCGAGCGATCGCCGAAATTGCACGGCGTCCAGAGCCAGAAGAACTGGTTGAAATTGCCCTCGGGCGGCGGCTGTGGTTCGCTGGCGCCGACCGGACAACGGTGTCTGAGTTTCGCCTGCGTTATCAGGCGGTATTCGGCCATCTACCGCCGCGTTTGGCCTCCTTGGCCTATGACGCCATGGCCCTTGCAGCCGTATTGGGCCAGGAAGCCAGCGGTCCGGATTTCCGCACCGAGGCCATCACCAATCCGGATGGATTTGTAGGCAGCGACGGCATTTTCCGTTTCGGTCTGGACGGCATCGCGGAAAGGGGTATGGCGGTACTAGAAATCGAACGGGATGGTTTCCGTGTGCGCCGACGTGCGCCGACCACATTCGAAGCCCTAACTAATTAGCCAGAATGAACTCACTCCTCTTCGATACCGATCTGATCATCGATTGGATCGGTAATGCATCACCGAAATCCAGTGTCGACAGTATCTAATACTACCATATCTAGTACTAACGTGCCAAGCGCACTAAAATGGAGCAATTGGTGAATAATCCTGAAAAAGCTGCCTGAGAGGTAGCAGGTGAGAGAAATAAATTGCCCTAATTCGACTAGATTTTTCCAGATATGTGCGGCACGTCCAAGCCGGTTTGGATATTCCCACCGACAATGCCGCCGGCTTCACTAGGCCGCGGATTTCAACGGCACGCCGTATTGCACGGTATGAGATGGGTCGGTTGGCATCTGAACATCGGCGGGCACGCCGGTACTTATGGCCCTGTCGGGCCAACCCGATCTAGACCTAAATATCCAGATTTGCCTGACCGTGACGAGTTTGCGTGGGCCGGGAAGTCCCGGGCCACGTGGCGCTGATATTGGTCGCGATAGAGTATAGGTTGGGTTGTTGGCGCCAGCACGTTCAATTCAGGGGCGAAAAGGGTCACAATCTCCGATCAGCAGCCCGGCGTTGGGCTAGTTCAGCCATCACACGGTGTTGATCGTCGACGCTCATATCCTGCCATTGGGCTATTTCGTTGATCGTGCGATAACAACCCAGACAGAATTTGGTCTCGGTGTGCAGGATGCAGACACCCGCGCACGGCGAGACCAGTCTTTTACGACCCCGAGCCCGGTCCGATGCTACCACGTTGGCCAATCCCCATTCTTCCGTTTGAATTTAATCTAAAGGGCGAAACGGTATTAATGCAAATACTCTTGAAGGATAGCGCCTGAACGACTATTTAACCTGCCGAAACCACCTCACAACGAACAATCAAGCAGGAAAAGAGGCAATACATCTATGGACTGGATGATCGAGGTCAAAGGGCTGGTGAAATCCTTTGGCCACCTGACAGCGGTGGATGGCGTTACCTTTAATGTCCCAAAAGGCGAAGTTTTGGGATTTTTGGGGCCGAACGGCGCCGGAAAATCCACCACGATGAAAATGATCACCGGTTTCGTGAGGCCCACGGCAGGCACCGTGCGGGTGGTTGGCTACGATGTGGATACTGACCCCATCTCGGCAAAGACGCAAATCGGATATCTGCCCGAGGGTGCTCCAGCTTATTCAGACATGACGCCCATCAGTTTTTTGAATTTCGTCTCAGACATACGCGGGCTAGACAGCAAGACCCGGCGGGAACGGCTGGATTACGTCATCGCCACTGTGCACCTGGAGACAGTTTTGCAGCAACCGATCGAGACATTGTCAAAAGGATTTAAACGGCGGGTTGGTCTAGCACAGGCCATTTTGCATGATCCACCGGTCTTGATCCTGGACGAACCAACGGACGGCCTCGACCCGAATCAAAAGCACGAAGTACGCAGTCTTATCGCAGCAATGGCATCGGAAAAGTCGATCGTAATTTCAACTCATATTCTGGAAGAGGTCGACGCCGTTTGCAGCCGCGCAATGATTATTGCCGACGGGCGCATTGTCGCCGATGGCGCTCCGGAAGATCTGGAAAAGCAATCGCCCTACCACAATGCGGTACTGATCGACAGCCAAAGCGACGGTATCGTTGAAGCTCTCGAAGCCTTGGAAAATGTTTCTCTAGTAGAAGAGTTGCAGAGCGGCCGCTTCCGCGTCTACCCCAAGGACAACAAACCGATCGTAGCAGACGTCGCCAATTTGGCGCGGGCGCGGGGGTGGTCGACCTCCCGCTTGTCGGTGGAACCACCGAGGCTGGATGAGGTGTTCCGCAAAATCACCAAATACGAAGACAGCCAACCCAGCGCCCGCGCGGAGGCTCTGTAATGTCAACAACCTGGGCAGTATTCCGACGGGAATTGAAGAGCTATTTCAACACACCGCTCGCATATATTTTCATCGTCATCTTCCTGTTCCTGACAGGCATCTTCACATTTTATCTAGGTAGTTTTTTCATTCGGGGTCAGGCCGATTTAAAGCCCTTTTTCAATTTTCACCCATGGCTGTATCTTTTTTTGGTTCCTGCCATCGCCATGCGACTCTGGGCGGAAGAGAGAAAATCCGGAGCTATTGAACTGTTGTTAACCTTGCCCGTCTCGCTATGGTCCACCGTATTGGGGAAATTCCTGGCCGCCTGGGTCTTCATAATCATCGCCCTGTCTCTGACTTTTCCAATGTGGATTACTGTGAATTACCTCGGCCAACCTGATCATGGCGTAATTATAGCCTCCTATCTGGGAAGTATCTTGATGGCAGGCGGCTATCTGGCTATCGGCTCCTGTGTTTCGGCGGCAACGAAAAATCAGGTAATCGCTTTTGTCATTTCTGTGGTCGTCTGTTTCCTGTTCACGGTTTCTGGCGCCCCTATTGTGTTAGATTTCTTTGCCGTCTGGGCACCCCAACCTCTGTTGGACGCGATCGCCTCTTTCAGCTTCCTGACGCATTTCAATGCAATTCAGAATGGTGTGATTGACCTACGCGATCTGATCTATTTCGTTTCACTGATTTTGCTTTGGCTGTTTGCCAACTTGCTGATCGTCGATCTGAAAAAAGCCGGTTAGGAGAGAGGGGCATGAACCGTTCAACCACCGCCGTCGTCGCTCTAATTCTAGCCGCTGTGCTGTTCTTTAGCGTCAATATCTTTTCATCTAACATTTTTCGATCCGCCCGTTTGGACCTAACGCAAGAGGGACTGTATACCCTGAGCACTGGATCTGCGCGAATCCTGTCGGAGATTCCAGAACCGATCCGCCTGCGTTTCTATTTCTCGGAAAAGCTGGCGGTACAGCTACCCAATATCAAATCCTATGGCCTTCGAGTACGAGAACTGCTGGAGGAGTACGTTACCCACTCCGATGGCAGGATCAAGCTGGAAGTCATCGATCCCGAACCCTTTACCGAGGCTGAGGACGACGCGGTGCGATTGGGCCTTCAGGCCGCACCCCTTGGCACGGGCGAGAATATGTATTTTGGCCTAGTTGCCACCAATACCGTAGACGACCGGC
>CAXGCE010000312.1:0-3635 GCA_964007795.1 uncultured Alphaproteobacteria bacterium
ATGGAGCGTTCTGTGTCGGGTGTTGCTGGGCGCTCATGGGGTTATTGTTCGTGGCCGGGGTGATGAACCTGCTGTGGGTTGCCGCCCTCACCGTCTTCGTGGTCATCGAAAAGCTGGCACCGCGCGGCGACATTGTGGGGCGGATCACCGGCGGCGTCCTTGTCGCCGCCGGCGTGGTGCTTTTGGTTCAGGCCTGAATTGGGGGTGCGGGGGATATGCACTATGGTGGTCGATACCAAAAAAACTAGTAGTATACTTACCCTGTAGATGACGAGGGCCGCCGACGCCCATCTAGACTCCGCCGGATGCCGAGAGTACCATTCAAGCCAAAGGCACCGGGAGTATCGCGTCATGGCGCAAGAGGAAATAAGCGGCTACCAGAACGTCAGTTACCGGCCTGACGAGATCAAGGACTGGCGCATCATCGGCCAGTGGTGGGACGTCTGCAACTGCGACGTCGGGTGTCCGTGCATGTTCGCGGTGACGCCCACCATGGGGTTCTGCGAGGGCGTCCACGGCTGGGTGATCCGCGAGGGATACTTCGGCGACGTGACGCTGGAAAACCTCGCCGCCGTAACCATCACGCGCTTCGAGGGCCACCCGCTGACCAAGAACCGAGAAATGGGTTTCCTCATCGATGAGCGCGCCAATGCCGAGCAGCGCCGGGCCCTGGAGTTGATCTATTCGGGCAACGCCGGTGGACGCTTCGCTATTTGGGGCGACATGACGATCAGGCCGCTCGGCATCGAGTTTGCCACCATTAACATCTCCTACGCGGATGACGACTGGTTTTTGGAAATTCCCGGCAAGGCGGTGGCCCGAGGCGTCCCTTACAGCGGGCACATGGTTCCCGAGGGCCAGAAATGCCTCATTATCAACCCGCCGCGCCCTGAGGCAGGGCCCGGCTACGCCACCCTCGGAGAGGGCCGCGAGCTCGATGTCGACGTGCTCGGCATGAAGTTCGCCTGGCCCAACCAATCGGCCAAGCACATGCCATTCGACCTCGTCGGGCCGAGCGATTCCAGGTTCGAGAAGAAGGGTCCGGTCGGCTGACCGGCCCGCTCGGCGAAAATTAGGTGCAGCCTGATGGCCGGCGGCATCGCCGCCGGCGCCCTGGGCAGTTCCGGGCTGCTGGGCGCCGCAGCCCCGTTAACAGTCGAGCGACCTCGGTCCGGTGGCAAGCCTGACGGGCAGCTCACCTTCGTGCACCATTACGGGCCTGACGTACCCGTTTGGCTTGTGTGTGCTGATTCTGGCCTTGTGGCTATGAGCAAAAATTTTAAGGGCCGCTGATTATCATCTGCTTCCCCCCACCACCGCTCGGTATACCTCGAAAAGGGGATTCGTTCGTGGGGCAGGTCAATTGTTGGTCCAAAAAGTCCACGATGGCAGAATTCAATTTGGCTCTTTTCTTATAGCCAATTTGGGTTCATATGATCTGTTCTAAGTTATTTCGATAGGAGATTTTGCTATGGCCCAGCAATTGGCAAGCGTATGCCCTTTGGACTGCCCTGATACCTGTTCGCTAAACGTGACGGTCGAGGATGGACAGATTATAAAGGTGCGCGGCTCTGACGCAAATCCTCTGACGAAAAGCGCTATCTGCTCTAAGGTCTCGCAGCTCTATCCCGAATTCGTCCATGGATCGAACCGTTTGACGCAGCCCCTACGGCGTATCGGCGTTAAGGGCGAAGGGACTTTTGAACCCATTAGTTGGGAAGAAGCCCTGAGTATAATCCACGACCGCTTTCAGAGCGCAATTGCGCAATATGGGCGGGAAACCATCATACCGCTAAACTATGCTGGTCCTCACGGCATGCTAGCCGGTGGCTCCATGGATCTGCGTTTCTTCCATAATTTGGGTGCTACTGTCTTGTCGCGCCGACCCTTGTGTGGCGGTATCAAGTCGGAGGCCTGGGCCGGCACATTTGGCGCCATCGCCGGTGTTCAAATGACGGACCTTGAAAGTTCCGACTTGATCGTGGTCTGGGGTAATAACGTGAGCTATTCCAACCTGCATCTGGCGCCCGTGTTGCAGCGTCTGCGGGATCGCGGCGGCAAAGTGGTCGTGGTGGACCCCAAAAGGATCAAGGTCGCCGAGCAGGCGGATCTACACCTGGGTCTGCGTCCCGGAACTGATGTAGTTCTGGCTTTTGCCCTGGCGGCGGAACTTGAACGGCGTGGCGCTTTTGACCAGGATTTTATCTACCGAATGGTGGAAGGGGCAGAAGCGTTTATGGCGCAAGCTCGTCAATTCAGCATTGAACGGGCGGCCGAGATAACTGGCTTGGCCGCCAATGAGATTAAGCAACTGGCAACTTGGTATCAAGAAGCAGAAGCGGCAACCGTGGCCATCGGCAACGGGCTGGAGAGGAACCGCAACGGTGGGGCTGGGATCCGAGCAATTTTCGCCTTACCGGCCCTCACGGGAAAATTTCACCATCCGGCTGGTGGATTGCTGGGAGGATCTGGCAACCTGTTCCCGAAAACACTCGGCAAACTGACTCGGCCGGATTTAGTCCCCGAAGGGACAAGAACCCTGAATATCATAGATATCGGTCGTCATTTAGCTCAGGACGATATCGAACCGCCATTGCGCGGTATTTTTGTCTACAACCATAATCCCTTGATCGTGCATCCGGATCAAAACACGATGCGGCAGGGTTTGGCGCGAGAGGATGTCTTCACCGTAGTTGCGGATGTGGCCATGACCGATACGGCTGCATACGCGGATGTGGTCCTGCCGGCGGCCAGCCATTTTGAGCATGAGGATATATTCTGTGCATATGGCCAGCAATTTCTGCAGCGTGCTGAACCCGTGATCGAACCGGTGGGCGAAGCGTTGCCCAACACAGAAATTTTCCGTCGGTTGGCGCACCGTTTCGGTTTTGACGATCCCATATTCCAGGCCTCGGACAAGGCTTTGATCGACGATGCAATTGATGCTGATGACCCTCGCTTGTCCGGCACGCTTGCTAGCGAACTGCCCACTGGCACGGCATTGTCAATGGGAGCGCCCACGGATCGTATCGGCTTTGAGAGGGTCCCGACGACAAGGAGCGGCCGCATTGAGTTGAAATCCGCCTACCTTACGGAAACTTTTGATGCCCCCATACCGTTGTATGTGCCTCTGGCCGAGGACCAGAAGGCGGTACCTGATCATCCCTTTGCCTTGATCACGCCGTCATCCAATTGGCGGACTAATTCAACCTTTGGCGGCCTGCCAAAGTCCGACAGTGTTCCACCCCTGGAAATGCACCCCGACGATGCCGCCCTACGCGGACTGATAGATGGCCAGCGGGTCCGGGTTTATAACGACCAAGGAGAGGTCTTTCTCCCCCTGCGCATCACCGACAGCGTCGCCCCCAGGGTTCTGTTATCCTATAAGGGTGCCTGGATGAAGACGACGAGCAATGGCCAGACGGTCTCGGCCCTCGCCCCTGCCACGAAGGCTGATTTGTCTGACGGTGCCTGTTACAACGACACCCGTGTCGCAGTAGAGGCGGCGTAGGGTATTGCGGCAATTTGCAATACCTGCCAAGGATACAGATGCGACCATCCACAATTTATTTGTTGTGAACGATATGGCGTCACCCGCGTCGATTAGGGCAATCATAATATTTTTTGTTTGATTA
>CAXGCE010000313.1:0-3628 GCA_964007795.1 uncultured Alphaproteobacteria bacterium
CCCTTGAGGAGTTGGCCGTTCATGCGCGAGGACGCTTGACCCTGGTCGCAGCGGATGCATTGACGCTGGACGAATATAGTCTGTCGCCCCGGCCCAGCCGGGTCGTCGCCAATCTGCCCTACAATATTTCCACGCCGCTGCTGTTCAAATGGTTAGAACGGCTGGATTTGTTCCAGGCATTAACCTTGATGTTCCAAAAGGAAGTAGCTCAGCGAATCATTGCTCAACCTGGCGGCAAAGCCTACGGCCGCTTGTCGGTTATGGTGCAATGGTTGTGCACCGCTACTAACTTGTTTGACCTGCCGGCTCGCGCCTTTACCCCGGCGCCTAGGGTTACCTCCACCGTTTTATTCCTTCAGCCCCGGGCCATGCCACTGGCACCTGCCGAAAAAAACAAGCTTGAGACTGTGGTTGCCGCAGCCTTTGGGCAGCGGCGAAAAATGCTGCGCAGCAGCTTGAAACAAATCACCGACCGGCCTGAAATCCTGCTGCAAGCAGCCAATTTGGACCCGACACTCCGCGCCGAGGCTCTGTCGGTCGCGCAATTCTGCGCTTTGGCCCAAGCGCTGCAATAGCTTAGCGCAAAACCGGTGCGATCTCTTCCGCTAAACGTTGCAGCTGCGTGACGTTCAAGGATGGCAGGCCCAACATGAAATGGGTTAATCCGGCCTCGGCCAGTGCCTTCAAGTGTTCGGCCACTTCCGAAGACGAGCCATAGATGGCGTGTTTCTCCATGCCGAAATCGGGGCCGTAATAGCCATGCAGAAACGCCGTAATGTCCTCTCGGGCCTTTTCCTTGTTATTGTCGATTGCGATGTAGATCAGGCGCCCAGCCGTTAGATCTTCCGGTTTCTTGTTCGCGGTCTGGGCCGCCGCTTGCGCAATCCGCCATCCCTGCCGGAACTCTTCAACACCACCAAACGGTCCCATAATCCAGCCATCGCCCAGTTCGCCGGCCCGTTTGATTGCGCGTTCGGCAATTCCACCGATCAAGATTGGAATGTCCGCCGCTGGCCGGACCACCGCGTCTGTTAGGGAAAAATAGGTTCCATCTATGTTAACGACCTCACCAGTCAGCAAACGACGCAGCACACCAAGGCTCTCTCGAAATATCCCAACACGACGGTCCATGGGCACTCCTAGGGCCCGATACTCTTCGGGCCGGCCGCCGATGGACACACCCAAGGTGACCCGTCCGCCCGAAAGATGCTGCAGCGTGGCGACCTGTCGGGCGAGGACCGGTGCCTGGCGTAAGTTTAGGACCGTGACAGCTGTGCCCAACTGAATGCGGGTGGTAGCGGCCGCCGCCCAGGTCAGCAGAGTCAGGGAATCCGCTAAATGGGCGGGATGAAAGATGCGGTCCTCAACCCAGACAGCGTCCAGCCCTACGTCTTCCACAATCTTAAAATAGGCAGCATAGGCTGCTCCGTCCGCTAGGCCGGAAACTGACACGCTAGGCACATGAACGCCAATAGAAACAGGTTTATGCAATTTCGCCTCGCCACTCCATAGGATTGCGTTAGATCTGCGAACCGATTTGCCGGTGCCAACTGGAATTGGCGCCCGCACCCACGTTGGTGATGTGCACGTCCAGTAAATAGGGTTCTCCGGAGGCTTGGGCGGCCTTGCCCCGCTTCAAGGCCGCGTCCAACTTGCTCGGGTCGTGCACATGTTCCCCCTCGATCCCTTGTGCCTTAGCCAGCATAACGAAGTCGATTGCTGGGTCGCCCAGGAAGGTTTCCGGATACTTGTTCTGGGCCTTCATATTGCCGCCCCAGGCCGCGAAGTTTGTACGCACGGTTTGATAGTTCATGTTGTTCCAGACTACTGTCAGGATGGGTAGGCTGTAGCGCGCCATGGTCCAAAATCCGGAGGATGAATACATTACGCCGCCGTCGCCAATGCTTAACACTACGGGCCGGTCCGGTGCTGCCAATTGTGTGCCGATTGCCCCACCCAAGCCATAACCCAGACTGCCGCCCGAGGTGCGCACCAGGTCCCATTCATCATCGCCATATCCGAACGGCATCAGATGGTCCGAGGCGCGAAAATTTTCCGATACTAGTATCGTATTATCTGCCAGGTTGCGCGCCATGGCATCGCCCAGATAGATTGGATGAATGGGATTATCCTTGGACTTTGCTGCTGCGTCGACCCGTTGCTTGGCGGCTCGCTCCTCTGCCTGTGCCGCTAGGTCCATCTTGCGCTTCTGGATGTGGGCCAGGTTCGCGTGATCTGGCTTCCATAGAGCGTTCAAGGCCCGCAGGCTGTGTTTAACATCACCCCAGATATCAAGATCTAAGGCGAAGGTATTGCCCAACACGGACGGATCTTGGCCAATGCCGATTACTGTGTGGGCGTCGGGAAATTTATCATCTTCTAGGCTAGCGCGAGTATTCTGGCGATAGCCGACGCAACAAACGACGTCATAGTTATTGTCCGACATCGCATCCAGCATGCCCACATAGTTTGGATGTTGCAGGGGAAAGCCTCCATAGTCGAAAAACGCTACCGCCACGGGCAGGGAATAGTTTTCGGCCAAATCCAGCATTTCTCGCTGTGCGCCGGCGGTACGGATTTCCGAACCGACGACGATCAGCGGGTTTTCTGCGTTCAGTAAAGCGTCATGAATTTTCTTCAGGGTCGCGCCATTGGGCGTTTGCGCAATTTCGAGGGCTTTTGCCGCCTGAATGGTGCCTTCGATATTCTTGGCGTCCAGGGCTTGCGAGGAATAAGCGATATACACGGGGCCGGTGGGCATGGTCAGCGCCTCCTTGAAGGCGCGGCGAGTGGCCATGGGAATGCCCCGGGCGTCGGTCACCTCCCAACGCTTCTTGGTGATATCCTCCACCGCACCCATTTGCGAGAAACCGGCGGATGCGCCCAGGGTGTTGTGGTCACCGAATGAGCCGTTATCCCGGAGTGCTGCTGTGACAACCATGGGCGAGCCGTCGAAATAGGCATTCTGCAGCTGACCCGAGCCCTGTCGGCTGCCGGCTGCTAAATGCACGTTGACGAATGCCGCCTTGCCGGACGTTTTGGCATAGCCGTCAGCCGCAGATAACACCAAGGATTCCGCGAGTAGCAGGATTGGCTGTACCTGCGGAACGGTCAGAAAGGCGTCGAAAAATCCGGCTTCGGCGCTACCCGTGTTGGTAAAGGCATGCTCCACCTCCTGCGCCACTAATTGATGCATCAATAATTCTCCACCGGTACCGACGACCTTTTTCTTCCTCATAAACGTATTCCCAATTTTTTCTACTGCCCGTCCTGTAGGCGCTTCACGAAGTTAACCAAATAGGTCTGCCGCGTGCGTTTCAGGCGCTCCGCAATCAGAATGGCGCGTACTTGGGCGAGGGCCTCCTCGATTTCGTGGTTCACCACGACATAATCATATTCCGGCCAGTGGCTGATTTCGTCCACCGCCTTGGACATGCGCTGGGCCACCACTTTGTCACTGTCCTGGGCCCGGCTTCTCAGCCGTTGTTCCAATTCCTTTGTGGAAGGCGGCAGGATGAAAACGCTGGCCAAATCGTCCCGTTTTTCCTGTTTCAACTGCTGGGCGCCCTGCCAGTCGATATCGAATAAAATATCTCGTCCCGCTGTCAGGGCTTCCTCTACCGGCCCT
>CAXGCE010000314.1:0-3613 GCA_964007795.1 uncultured Alphaproteobacteria bacterium
CCCTTATAAAAATCATCGTGTGCCGCCCTTAGACCCGCCGCCCGATCTCCGTTGGAAGCCGCCTCGCAATCCGCCATGTGCTGCAGGCTATCGCCTAAATCCGACTGGCGAAAAATCTCGCCCACTCGTGGCGGGTGACCGTTCGGCAGATAGATTTTCGCATTTTGCGGCCAACGGGCATATTTTTCTGCCTTACTTTCCACAACCTCGGCCATTAATGGGTACATAATGAAGCCGTCCTTGGCCAGGCGAATGGCTGCAGCGGCGACTTCGCCGAAGGTCATGGTGCCAAATAGTTCCAACGCCTTTATCCAGGCAGCGGGAGCGGCTGGGATGATGCAGCGAAGTATGCCCTCGGGTACGCTGTCGGGATACTCTCGTTGGAAAAGTGCAGGATCCGTCGCCTTCGGCCAAGTTCCCAGGCCCGATATGGTGACGACGCGTCGTTCTTCAGCCAAATAAATAATGATTGGCGCGACACCGGCCACACCTACCAATTCGCTTTGCACCACGCCCAACGTGATGCCAGCAGCAACGCCGCCATCTATGGCATTTCCTCCCGCTTCCATGACCTGAAAGCCCGCTTGCGCAGCCAGATAGTGGCCGGCCGATGTCATATGGCGGTATCCACGCAGCGTGGGACGGTAGGCATCCATGAACGTAGCGGGGGTCTGCATTCGCGTGCTCCTCGACGGGGGCGATTAGTGGCCCGTGAACACAGGAGGCTGCTTTTCGGTGAAAGCTAGCATGGCCTCCTTGGAATTATCATAACCGGATAGCTTGCAGGTCTTGTTCTGCTCGAAACGGTAACCACCCCGCAAACTCATTTCCTCTGTAGTGCTAGGCTGATGTTTGGCACTACGTGAGGTCACAGGGCTCTTAGCGGCATTGGCGTGGGCGGAGAACACCCTACCCGCGCCTGTCGGTGCAGTTATACGGACGTTGTCCATATCCGAAATAGTATCAAACACCAGCATCATCTCTTCACGATTACCCCGGTCTTGTGCATTCACGGACGGACTGTCCATTGTCACCGGGCAATGTGATCATTGATCTCACGGCGTACAACTTTGGTCTTCACCAATGACCCTCAGGTTGCGCGGCTGCCGGGGATATCTGTGATCAGCATTGAGCCAGGTTTGTGCGTTATACAAAATGATGGCTTCGCTGCCATGACGACGGCCTGCGGGGTGACACCACAGGCCCAGAAGACAGGCACCTCACCCGCCCGAATTTCCGGCACATCGCCCCAGGCCGGTTCATCCAGCCGCCCGATACCGATTTCGGCGGGGTCACCGATATGCAGGGGCTTGCCATGGGTCATTGGAAACCTGGCCGTGATTTCAACTGCGCGGATCGCTTCCTCCATGGGCATGGGCCTCATGGATACCACGGTGGGACCATGGAACGGCCCGGCCGGAACAGTTTGGATATTGCTGATATACATAGGCACAGTGTAATCCAGCTCCAAGTGGCGCATGGGCACACCACCCGCCAGCAGAGCCTGCTCAAAAGAAAAAGAGCAGCCCAAAATAAAGGCGACCAGGTCATCCCGCCACAGATCGGTGATATCTGTCACGGTGCTCGACAGCTCACCTTCTCGGTAGACGTTGTAGGAGGAGATATCGCTACGAATATCTATATCTTTGCCCAAAGTCCGTAGCATGGGATCGCCCGTATCAGAGATCCCTACCAGGGGGCACGGTTTGGGATTCCGTTGGCAAAAGCGAGCGAATTCCAGTGCTAGATCCGCAGACAAAATCGCCAGATTACCCTGCATGTAACCCAATGCCATGCCGCCGGTCTGCCCCGTGATTTCACCACGACGGATTAAGCCACGTACTTGAGCTGGGCTCGCCTCACCCAGATCGCCAATCAGGTCATCGTAATCCCGTAGTGCCATAATGCGTCTCCTCTAGATGGCCACACCCAAATTGCCAAGGCGCTGGGTCAGTATGATGATTTCTCCATAATCTCTTAGCTTTCGGTTTAGGCTCTTAAATAGGAATTTCGATGGCACCCAACCGTGCAGTTAATTTTCTATTTTCTGCGTAATCGACAGGCACTGCAATTAACGCAGGTCCTTCTTGTTGGAACGCTTCTTCAAGTGCCGGCACCAATTGATCGGCGGCTGTTATCTCTCTGCCCCACATTCCATAGGCTTCCGCCAATTTTTCGAAGTCGGGATTTCCAAATTTCAAATCCGAGTGCTTGCCATCAAAGTGGTCTTGCTGTTTCCACTTGATCAAACCATATTCACCGTCAACCCAAACCATTGCAACGATGTTGAGATTTCGACGAACGGCGGTTTCAAGTTCTTGTACATTCATACCAAAGCCGGCATCACCACTAATTGATAAAATCTTCCTGTCCGGCAACGCTATCTTGGCGCCGAGGGAACCTGGCATTGCAAAGCCCATGGTGCAAAAACCATTTGATATAAGGCAGGTATTAGGCTCTTGGCATTGGTAATAACGAGAGATCCACATTTTGTGGGCGCCAACGTCGGAAAGCAGCACATCGTCCGGACCGAGGACTTGCCGCACGTCCCATAGGATCTTCTGTGGCTTCATTGGACAATTGGTGTCGTCTTTTTCAGCTGCGAAATCCTCTGTCAGAGTGTTACGTAAATTGCCCCGCGTTTTGATATCGAATAAAGGCAATTGGTCCTTGTGGCGTTCCTCAACGAGTTCGTTGAGTTGCCAGAGCCCATCTGCCAAATCGCCGACAATTTCGACTGTTGGCATATAGTCCCGGTCGACTTCTGCGGCCCAGAAGTCCATGTGGATGATAGTTTTATCATCCTTATTTGCGCGGTTCCATGCGCTTGGCGAATACTCAACCAAATCGTATCCACAAGATATGACAAGGTCGGCTGTATCAAAGGCGAGGTTATTATAGTCGCCCATGCCCAGCCCCATGGTGTACAGGCAGTGATCATCATCCATCGAAATGGCGCCTTTGCCCATAAAAGTATTGACAACTCCAACACCCAGATTATGAGCAAGGCGCGTTAATTGCGCAGCGGCACGCTTACGAATGGCCCCGTTACCGGCAAGTATTATCGGGTTCTTCGCTTCGCCAATTAGATCGGCAGCCATTGCTACGGCCTTATGGTCCGCTCCGGGGCGACGAACCTTTGAGGGTGTCATCGGGGTATCAGCAATCTGATGCTTCGCAATATCTTCGGGTAGTTCAATAACGCAGAGACCCGGTTTTTCTTCTTCTGCTAACTTAAAAGCCTTTCGGACAATTTCCGTTATGTTCTCTGCCGCCAAGATTGTTTGCGACCACTTACTGATCGGTTCGCACATCCGGATCGAATCCATAATTTGATGGCTTTCCTTGTGTAGCCTTTTTGTGGACCCTTGGCCGATTAAGGCGATGATAGGAGCGCGGTCCATGTTAGCATCTGCAATACCAGTCAAAAGGTTTGTCACACCCGGACCAAGGGTGCCCAGGCAGACGCCGGCCTTGCCAGTTAATCGGCCGTAGGCGTCGGCCATGAAGGCTGCTGCCTGTTCATGTCGGCAAAGGACGAAATCGATTTTGCTGTCAATCAGTGAAATCATGAAATCGGCGTTTTCTTCTCCCGGCACGCCAAAAATGTGCG
>CAXGCE010000315.1:0-3592 GCA_964007795.1 uncultured Alphaproteobacteria bacterium
CGGCCATCATCTACTTCCCTATTCTCAACCGGCTAGTGTGTTTTCGCTGGAATCTTGCCAAAATCGTTTCGCCATGGCAATCAGAGACGACTTTTGCTGGTTCGGTAATTGCCCTCAGATGAATTCTTCTCTAAAGAATTGGCCATTTAGGACGGGCGTGTGGATTAAAATATAATTAAATCAATAGAATATAAAGCATGTAGGCGATAATCCTATTTGAATGTATTTTGCATTTAAGGGCATGGGGGCATAGTGAGCCTATCCGCAGAAGCAGTTTAACAAAAGTTTAGATGCCATAATCGCAGATAATGAGGTTCGCGCGACCATGGAATTGGCCAAAATGGAACTTAACGAAAGCACTAAGTAGTCAAATCCGCCTTTTTTCCAGCCACAAATGCAAATTGGCGTTTACGGCCGATTAATAAAGATTTTTTAACATTGCTTGATGCCAAGGGGCGAGATGACTATATTCCGCCCGTTCCAACCTGAATGGATGACAGATTTCAGCCGTTTTGGAATTGCTGCATTTATCAATAGCTGTTGAGGTCGCTTCATGCCGAAAATCAAAATCTCCTCCAAATATCGGCCCAGCGAAAAAGAAAAATTCATGAATGCAAAGCAACGGGAGTTCTTCCGCCGGCGACTACTGGGTTGGCGCGACGAGCTTGTGCGTGATGCAAAGGGTACTATTCAGAACCTGCAGGAAGACGATGGTCAGGCCCCGGATATCGCGGATCGAGCCACTACGGAATCCGAACGGTCCATCGAACTGCGGGCACGTGATCGCCAGCGCAAGCTGGTTGCCAAGATTGATGCCGCTTTGGGTCGGATTGAAGACGGTTCCTATGGCTATTGCGATGATACAGGTGAACCTATTGGCCTGAAGCGGCTGGAAGCACGTCCAATCGCGACGCTGTCAATCGAGGCGCAGGAACGTCATGAACGGCGGGAAAGGGTCTACCGCGAAGAATAGGTAAAATTAGGTTGGCACCGTGGCCGGTTGTTCGTTACCAGCTGGCTTTATGACGGCACATGGTTCATTACATTTCAACAAGATAAGGTATGGCAAAGCGGTGCCATCAAAATCGAGGCAATATTGCCGTCGGAGCAGGGCAGTTTTATATTTTGCGGCGTCATGTCGATCGCGCAATGTGCTGGTTGCCTGGGCGTTGCTCCGCTAGCATGCCGCCATGAAATACCCACAGACATCAGGCCGCTTAGCCGGGGTCCTCGGTCAAGGCGGTTTTGCAATCACCTCCGAAACAACGCCGCCCCTGACGGCAGATCCGTCGGTCGTTGTGAAGCGGACGGAGCCCTTGGCGGGCCTAGTCCATGCGGTCAACGTAACCGATGGCGCGGGCGCGCGAGCGCATTTGTCTAGTTTTGCCGCTGCGCATTTCATGCAGGCGGAACATGGTTTGGAAGGTGTGATGCAGTTCACCACCCGTGATCGTAACAAACTTGCCTTGGAGCGGGAATTGCTGGGCGTGGCCGGCTTTGCCATTCCCAACGTCCTTTGCCTTTCCGGCGATCCATTGTCGAAAGGTGACGAACCTGAGGCAACAGCTGTAAACGATGTGGATTCAGCAGGTCTGGTTGCTATTGCCACGCAGATGCGGGAGGAAGGATTACTGCCGTCGGGGCGGGAAATCAAACCACCACCGCAATATTTTATTGGCGTGGCGGATACGCCTATCGACCCGGCCGATGATTGGCGGCCTACCAGTCTGATGGCTAAGATTGAAGCCGGTGCCGATTTTGCCCAGACGCAGTTTTGTTTTGACACTGAAATCCTTGGCCGCTATGTGGCGCGCCTGCAGGATTTCAATATCCCAGTCCGGTTGCCTCTGCTAATTGGTTTGGCGCCACTGTCTTCTGCCCGCCAGGCTATATTTATGCGTGAAAATCTATTTGGCACTATCATCCCTGATGCCCTGATCACCCGTTTGGAATGCGCTGATGATCCTCGCGCCGAGGGCCGGCGTATCTGCGTGGAATTGATCGAGGAGATGCAGGGTATGCCCGGTATCGCTGGCGTGCACCTGATGGGCCATCAGGCGGAAGAGCAAATTGCTGAGACATTGCGCGATGGTGGATTTGCGATTTAAGCTAACAGAATTCAATTATCAGCCATGCAGCGGGGCGCGGGCACCGAAGCGATAATATGCTGAGCCGTGATGGCGTGTCTGGACTTGTAAAACTGGATTGCCTTATCGGGCAGGATTGGCCAAGCAAGGTTGAATTCTGCTCTAATCGGTGGCCATCGGGAAAGGAATTTTGATGTTGACCGAAGATCAGACTTGCGACATCGAAGACATCAATTATTCGAAATACGGCGATGTGCCGTTGATGTTGCGTTTGTACAGGCCGCTTGGGGACGGGCCGTTTCCGGTAATTGTAGACCTACATGGCGGTGCCTGGACGGCCGGTGATCTATCTGGCTGCCAGGCCCGTGACGAGGTTTTGGTGAAACATGGTTTTGCGGCTGCCGCCGTGGATTTTCGCCATGCTGGTGAAGGTTATCCTACATCTTTGATCGATATCAACTTCGCTATCCGCTGGTTGAAGGCCCGGGCCAGCGATCTGTCCCTAGATCCCAATCGTGTTGCTTTGTCGGGGCAATCAAGCGGAGGCCATTTGGCCATGCTGGCCGCGATGCGCCCCACGGATTCGAGATATGTTTCGAGGCCTTTGGATGGAACTGTTGAAGCCGATGTCTGTTGTGTGGCTATGACCTGGCCGGTAATTAATCCTTTGTCCCGCTATCGCCATGCTTTACGGCTGCGTGCCGGTGCCGAACCACCGGCATGGACCGGCAATATTCCTGAGCGCCACGATTTGTATTGGAAAACCGAAGAAAATATGGCCGAGGGTAATCCAATGTTGGCCTTGGAGAGAGGCGAGGCAGTAGCGACCCCACCGGCGATCTGGATCCAGGGACGGCCCGACCAGATACATGACTACCGGGATCCAGAATCGGAATTGGCTATGAACGAACCGGAGAGGTTCGCAGCTCGCTATCGGCAGATTGGCGGTGACATTGAGTTGCGCTATGTGCTGCAGGAACGGCGCGATGAAGCATCATATGCACCACTAATCTCGTTCTTTAAAAAACATCTGATGTAGGGGTCGTTGGCCATGGGCAATGGTATGAAATTTGGTGTGATGCAGCGCGGTGTTTTTGGTCCGGATGACGACGTGCGCGCTCGTTTTGCTGAACTGATGGCCCAGGCCCGTGTTCTCAATGAATTGGCTTATGATTCCGTCACAACTGGTTCCCATTTTTCAACCCATCCCCATCGGGAATTCATGCAAGTGCCCTACCTCTGTCGGGTCATGGCGGAGGCGCCGAATTTGCGGCTGAACGCGGGCATCGTTCTTTTATCCCTGCACAATCCCTTGGAGGTGGCCGAGAACTTTGCTGCTATGGATGTCATGTCTGGAGGGCGGGTGATTTTCGGCTGCGCCCTGGGGTACCGGGATGTGGAGTACAAAGCATTTGGTGTCAGGAAAGGGGAAGGCGTTGCCCGCTTCGAAAAAAATTTGGCGGCCATCAAGGCCTTGTGGGCAGGTGGCCGTGTGTCGATCAGTG
>CAXGCE010000316.1:0-3591 GCA_964007795.1 uncultured Alphaproteobacteria bacterium
CAAGCACTTCGCTGACAACGTTGGCGAAGGCTTTTCCCAGGGCCTGGTAACGTCGTTGCGCTTTGGCGTTGGCGGCGGCCATTTCTTCTAAGCCTTCCCGTGATAGGCTCATAAGCAAACTCATGTTGCCATTCCTTTTAGCTGCATCGGCATATTGGACTATTCGCAAAACGGGCGAAAGCCAATCAGAATGTAGTATCTCTCCATAGGCCGGCTGCGGTGTACAGCGAGCCGGCAGATGCCGTAGCTCTTGTTTTCTCAGAATCCGTCGTTGACCAGAAACCTATCCTTGTCATTGGGCGTGGATGAGGAAAAGGACTGTTTGTTGATCCTGCCCGAGTAGTATCACGTACCTTAACCTGCCTGATGTATTGGTCACCAAACTAACTCGTAGGGTGCTACAAAATGCACTATGCCATTTTGGTTGCGCCGGCGTCACAGGCGGGCAAAATGGGCGGAAGCATGTAACAGACTGTCAGGGCAAAAACATGACCGACCGGGTACGCAAAATTGTCATCGTGGGTGGTGGCACCTCGGGCTGGATGGCCGCCTGTTTTTTGAACGCGGTTTTGGCCACGCCGAATGCTAATGAAAATGTCTCCATCACCTTGATTGAGAGCCAGGACATCGGGATCATTGGCGTGGGTGAGGCCACCCTGGCTCATATCAAACAGATTATGATCGCCGTCGGCATTGATGAAGTCGATTTCATGCGTTGCTGCGACGCTACTTTCAAAAACGCCATCCGCTTCGACAATTTCCGTGCTAAGGGCGATACATTCTGGCATCCCTTTTCCCAACTCTCCCGCGTTAATAACTTCGACATGGTAAATCTGTGGCTTGGCGCTCAACGCTCTGGGTACAAGGGCGGCTACGCCGAGGCTGTGGCGCAGGATCCGGCGATGTGTTTGAAATTTTTAGCGCCCAAGCGGGAGGAGGATCAGCCTTATGACGGGCTTGTCAACTATGCTTATCATATAGATACGATCAAGCTGGGACGATATCTGCGAGATCGGGCCAAAGAACGCGGCGTTATCCATGTGATCGACCTGGTGACTAATACCAGCCAAAATGAGAACGGCAATATCACTCACGTCAGCACCCGGGAACATGGCGATATCGACGGTGATTTGTTTATTGATTGCACTGGCTTCCGCTCGTTGTTACTGGGCAATGCCTTGGGCGAGCCCTTCCGGTCCTTCAACGACGCTCTGTTCAATGACAGCGCGGTTGCCATGCGGGTTCCGAATCCTGAGGACCAGCGGGACATTCGCCCTTACACCACCTGCAGCGCCCAGGATGCCGGGTGGATTTGGAACATTCCCCTGTATAAGCGAACAGGCGTGGGCCATGTGTATTCCTCTGCACATATGGACAAGGACGGCGCAGAACAAACCTTGCGTGATTACATCGGTCCGGCCAACGAAGGGCTGGAGGCTAATCACATTCCCATGCGCATCGGCCGCTCGGAGCGGGCCTGGGTGAAGAATGTGGTGTCCCTGGGTCTGTCGGGAGGCTTTATCGAGCCGCTGGAATCCACAGGCATCTACCTGGTGGAATTGGGCCTAGTTATGTTGCGCGACTACTTCCCGACTAAGTCGACCATGGCTACATTCGCCAAACGCTATAACCGGCATATGGCCTCATTCTATGATGAGATCCGGGACTTTATCACCATGCACTATTGTCTGACCGATCGTACGGATACTGAGTATTGGCGTCTGTGCCACGATCATCCGGCCATTCCTGACAGTCTGACGGATAAATTAGAACTATGGCAGGCGCGGCTGCCAACCGAGAACGATCTAGATTATACCTCTGACGTTCCGGCCTTCAGCTCCGTAAGCTACAATTACATCCTGGCCGGCATGGACCATTTGCCGCCCAATCCTTTGCCGACCGAATCCATGCAGGATCTGAATTTCGCGAGAGCGGTGTTTGAGGACCGCGCAAAAAGCATCGCGGACATTGTGGCGCAAGCGCCTTATCACATGGATATGCTGGATCGAATTCACAGTAGCGGTTAGGCCTTGTTGAAAAGGATAGATCAATCGCTTTCGACTAGCAGGCGCCGAATTTATTCATGTCTCCGAATTACCGGCGAAGTATCCCAGCTTATTTAACTCCAAATTCGTGGCCTTGGTAGCAGCGCGGGCGGGAATGCGTCACACAAATTTGGCGCAATAGCAAAAATCGTCCTGATTTGTCTTGACGATTCTTTGCCGATCAGCGGCGCATGGCCATAATGAAACTCAACAAACAAATCACACCGATGATTGACAAAGTTAGCAAAGGTGCCGTGTAACTGTCGCTGATAAGCCAGATCCAGCTGATCAAGACTGGGGTCGCGGCCAGAGACATGGTGGAGGCAAAACCCAACAGGCCATTCAGGGCGCCATAAGCTTCTGGTCCTATTAACTCGGGCACGGCCAAAGCGCGCACGATGGTAATGATGCCCTGGGACGCGCCGTAAAATAGCGGGAAGATGTAGTTCAGGTTGTTGTTAGGGTAGGCAAAGCTAAGTAAGGCGAAGCTGGTCAGGACGCATCCGCACGAAATCAAACCCATCATGCGGAAATCGACCCATTTCTCGAAGATTGTGACAAAGATTCGGCCTGCTACCTGCATTGGGCCGATCATCGCGGCGGTGATAATGATCGTCGTCATGGGGAAGTCCCGTTCTTGCATTAGCGGTATGATGTGAACGGTGACGCCGGCCATGATGAAGGAAAAGGCAGTGATGCAGATGCCGATCCACCAAAATGCAGGATTGCGCACGGCGGTGGCGACAGGGCCGGCCCTCAGATCTATGGTGAAGATACGTGGCCGGTCCTTGGAGCCTGCGTCAGGCACCCGTTCCCTCCGCAATACTATGGCATGGATTGGCACGCAGACAACCAGCAGTATCACAGCGAGATATAGGAATGTGTCGCGCCAACCCACCTGCTCGATCAACAGGCTGATCAAGGGGATGAAGATGGTGCTGGCGAACCCGGCAATTAGGGTCATCAAAGTTACGCCCTGGCGGGCCCTATTACCGAGCGTGGCGACGATGACGGCAAATCCTGACGGGTAGAAGGTGGCTGCGGCGATCAGACCGATGCCTATCCAAACTCCGTAATAGGCGGCCAAAGAGTTGGTGAAGCTGGCTGCAACTAACAGCAAAACGCCCAAGGCTGAGGCGGAGGTCATTAGCCAGCGCCCTCCAAACCGGTCCAAAACTTTGCCCGCACTGATGGCGGCTAGGCCGGAAACCAGCAGACACAAAGTGAATGCACCCGTGATTTCGGCCTTGGACCAACCGAATTCATCCGTAAGTGGTCTGATGAAGACAGCGAAGCCGTAGAACATAATTCCCCAGGACACGATCTGAGCAATTGACAGCCAGACCACGAAGGCCATCGCATGATAGTCGCGCCACAGGGAGGTTTCGCTTAGATGCATGGGCAGGATATCATGGGTAATACCGATGATCCAAAAACAAACGTATAGGAAACCTGGCCGTGAGCATCTTTGAATTCCATTTTGATTTTGGCAGCCCTAACGCCTATTTTTCTCACAAACTTATACCTAGTATCACCAAACGCACCG
>CAXGCE010000317.1:0-3583 GCA_964007795.1 uncultured Alphaproteobacteria bacterium
TGCTGGACGTGGCCAACGCCACGCTCGACGGCACCGACGCGGTGATGCTGTCGGCGGAGACGGCCGTGGGCCGCTATCCGGTTCAGACCGTCGCCGCCATGGCCAAGGTCACATAGGGATCGCCCGACAGGTTTTGCGAATCCACCACGGCCAACCCATCCCAACCAGCCGCTTCCACGGTTCTTGCCAAGTTCATTGTGCCTCTGGGAGAGGCGGCCGCCGTGGTCCAGACCTCCATCACTACTGCGCTTACATCATATCACCGCGTGCCCAAGTGGCGTGGAAGCCTTCGGGCACCCGGCAGGGCAGGATCAACTTACAGACAGTGCCGTCACCTATGTTCTGGGCGTCAAAAATGTGCACCTCGGACTGCTCGGCCTGGCGATTACGCACGAAAGATATGACGTAGCCATGATCTTCCGCGGTGGCGTTGGTGGCCGGCGCGAACGGCGCCTCGCTGTATTTGTAGTCTGGACCCTCGGAATAGTATTCGGAAGCCCCGGTATCCAAATCGAATTTGATTAGACCTGAAAAATTCATCGCCGGTTCGTGATTGATTTCGGCGCAATAAGCATATTTCATATGCGTGCCCATCGTGGAGTTGTTCCAGGTCGGAAACTCCCCATTCCATTTATCATCAATCATGCCTTCCTTGGTGGCGCCTGACTTCAGGTTGACGGACCAGGCATAGAGCCGGGCATCCAGGCCATGCCGGGCCATGATAGTAGTGATGGAACTGAGGTCCGGATTACCTTGGGCATCATGATTGGGGTGGATACGGAAACCGGTCATATGCAGCCAATCGCCTTCCTCCCAGGCGTTGATAGTGTGCAGTATATAACAAGGATTGAACTCGTACCAACGGACCTCCTCGGCCCCACCATGGCGGGGAATGACACCAAACCGAGTGGGCCAGTTTTCCTCAAATTTCAACTTTACGCGGCCGCTCTTGTAGGCCTCTTCATCCCAGATCAGCGGCAGGTCGTGAAGGATTGTATGTTTACGGGTAATCCACATATCGTGCGGCATCCGAGGACCGGGCAGTTCCACGGGCGTGAAAGCAATCATTTTCCCTTTTTTATTAACGACGCCGTGATGCATGTAGGGAAAGTCGCGGTTGTAGTCGAAAAAGATGAATTCGTCGGTGCTTTCGTCGGTTTTCGAATGGGCTGAAATCTTCGTCGCGCGATTACCCTTAAAATCCGACATGCCCAGGGGCTCCAGCGTCACGGGGTCAACCAGATAGGGATCGCCGGAGATGTACCAGAGGCAAATCAGTTTTCCGGCATGCATCACTACGTCAGTATTGGCCGTATCCTTAAGCGGCATATCTGGCCGATCGACCCGGCGCGGATCAAGCATGCCGCCCCACTGGGCCCGACCGGCCGATGCTTCCTCCTCAAAGCAAGTCGTCCGGATCCATTTGTTGCGATAGGTGGCGCGGCCGTCCTTAAAGTAAATGCCATGCAACATGCCGTCGCCATCATAACGGTGGTACCTGCCCAGGGGTTGAAACTGATTGTTCGGGCCGTTGCGCACGTAGGAACCATGCAAATCCAAAGGCATTTCGCCAATGACCTTCATATCCTCGAATTGTACTACCCGCTCTTCGCTAACAGGGGTGTAGTTGCCTTCCAAATATTTGTTAACCGGATAAATGGCTTTGCGTTCAGCGTTGCTTGTCATGATGGTTTCCAATGAGTTCGTAGCTATACCGACCGAAATCACAGTAAAAATGCATCATATTAAAATAAAGCACATTTAACTAACATAAATAGACTTTCATCCGGCCGGATTGAACGAGACATTGCGCCATTGGCTCGGTTTGCCGTAAACACTGTCGGCGGCAATTCCATCGACAATCTTTGCACTAAACCAGTTCCTGCCTATACTTCCTGAATTAGCAGCATAACGGAGCAACCGAAATGAGCCAGCAAATTAGCCCTACCTACCGAGTATTGGCCCATGACATCAAGAACCTAGGCGTTGATTGCGTGTTTGGCCTGATGAGCGATGACACGGCCATGTTTGCGACGGAGCTCGACGTCATCGGCGTCGGTTTTCACGGTGCCCGGCACGAAAATAGTGCCATCGCTATGGCGGAGGGCTATGCGGCTGCTTCAGGTCAGCTTGGGGTCGCCGTAATAGGCCGGGGACCTGCGGCCGCCAATGGCTTACATGCCGCCATCAGCGCTTCACGCACGGGCTCCAAGGTACTGATCATCTACGGTGAGGCACCTGTGTCGGGGGGTGCAGTCAACGGCATTGGGCCTGACTACAAGGCCTTCAACTCCCGCGGCGTTATGGAAGCCGCCGGTCTGCAAAGTTTTTTTCCAACATCACCGCATGGCGCCCGCGCTGCACTTGCCGATGCGGTTGCAATTGCTGCTCGCGGCCATGCTGTTACTTTGCATTTGCCAACCAACGTGCAGTTGTCTGAAATGACGGTGCACAGCGACGATATAGTGCCGGTGTTGCCGGATGCCATCCCTCCCTCGCCCGCTCGCGATCAGACCATAGCGGCGGTAGCAGACGTGATTGCGGACAGCAAGCGGCCGGTAATTCTGGCGGGCAGTGGTGCCTATCTTGCCGGCGCGGGGCCTGCGCTAGAGGAGCTGGCTGACCGGATTGGCGCTTTGCTGGCGACTTCGGCTCGAGGCAAGGATCTATTTCGCGATCACCCCTACAATCTGGGAATTATCGGTTCGTTTTCTCATTCGGCAGGCCGGCGGTATATGGAACAGGCGGATTGCGTTCTAGTTTTTGGGGCAGCATTGAATTTTTTGACCATGAGTTTTGGGGCTTCACTGCCGCCGGTGCCATTGGTCCATGTGGACCGGGCACGCGCCCACATCGGGCGTTATACGGAGGCGGACCTAGCAGTCGTGGGCGATGCTCGCCTGGTCGCCGAACAGCTAATGGTGGCTGTGCCGGAACGCGAAATGGATGACAAACCATTCCGCGCTGACGCCATCAAAACAGATCTGTCATCCTTCGACATGACCAGCGATTTTCAACCCGCTCACACCGCCCGGACCGTCGACCCCAGATCACTCGCCCAGGAGTTAGACCAGCTGTTGCCCGAGGACCGCAATTTGGTTTACGACGCGGGCAATTTCCTGGGCGTCGTGCCCTACTTGCGCACGCCGGGGCCTGGACATTTCAAAATGACCAACGAATTCGCCTCAATTGGCCTCGGTTTCGGGACGGCGTTGGGCTTCTCCAAGGCTCGACCCGAGGCCACGACCGTACTGATAATAGGTGACGGTGCTTTTGTCATGACTATGAGCGAACTGGAAACGGCCGCCCGCGAGGACATAAAAGTTGTCGTCATCGTCATGAACGATTGTGCCTACGGTGCGGAACTGCATCTTTTACGGGCACATCAGCAGCCTGTAGAAAAATCATTGTTCCCCGATGTGGATTTTGCTCCGGTCGCGGCCGCCTTCGGCTTTGAGGTGGCCACAATCCGGTCACTGGACGACCTCGCCGCCGCCGAACATCTATTGCGGGATCCGCAAGGTCCTGTGTTTCTTGACTGTAAGATCAATGCTGACATCGCGGCCCCCTTCATGGGTGAGTT
>CAXGCE010000318.1:0-3565 GCA_964007795.1 uncultured Alphaproteobacteria bacterium
TTGCTATAATAGCTAGTGCAGGTCCGACGGCGCGTGCGCGTTCAATGTGCAAAATTCGTTTCCGCATGGTAAAGGGCACGGTCAGCCGCGTGAAAGTGATACCTTTGTCGTTTAAGGTATCGCTAAGCCCAGTTAAAGACCCCAATGTCAACAGCCTGGTCAGCACTTTCGCTTTGACAACACGGAAGTTGTCGGCGTGCAGATTACCAATGATTGTATCGTCCGAGTCGTCGGGTCCAGGTATCAGAAAACTCAGAAACATGGTGCCGCCACGGGCGTCAGGGTAAAGGCCTAGTGCGCGGGCGATTCCGCCCGCATTGCCGGCTATCACGTTGAAGCGCCGGCCTTTATCTTCCTTCCGTACAGAAAAACCCACAGATTGCCCACCCGCCATCTCTCCGCGCATGTTGGCGAATAGCCATTCCCCCGCTTGACGTCGCCCCACGCCGCGGAGCCTTCTCAATGCCACTTCATCAGTCAGATAAACAAGATCTATCTTAATATTTAGATCAAGTGGAGGTTCGTCATCTGACGGTTTGCCATCCAACCAACGGGGCACAAACGTCCGCAGATCGAGGCTTGGCCCTGCAAGATCCAATTTGTACAGACCATTGGGCAATACGGTTAATTCAAGGGACAGCCGCGTCGCGCCAAAGGTCAAGTTGTGGCCCGTCAGCGAAATAAGATTGTTCTTGGCGTCAAACTTGGCACTACCTTCAAAAGTCAGACCACCGCCAGTGAAGGAAAAACTATCCAGCAATACGGTGCCGTTCCTGTGGCTTTGAAAGGCTATGTTCAGCACTGCCGGCACTGCTGCAGCCTTGGCCCAACCAACATCAGGCCAATTCAGTGCAGCACCCGTGAGATCGAACCTGCCCGCCCCACGACGGGTGCCATCCTGATAGAGGTCCACATTCGCCGACACACCGACCCGCCCGGCCAGTCGGGTCGAGGATGGCAAGCCGAGAGCTCGCAACTGCCCCGGTCCGATTTCGCTCTTGATCTTCAATTGATCTTTTGGATCGCCAGCAGCTAATTGGAAGCGCCGCTTCCAGGCCAGCGCCAGAGGCACCCCATTGACCGTGCCTTGTCCTGACATACTTACGGTTTCTCTATCCACCGACATAGTAAAAGTGCCATCTTTCAAATCATACCCACCTTCAACGTCGGATAAGGACAGTCCCGAAATGTTAGCCGCAGCCGAAAAGCCTATCTGATCCAAATTGACTTTGTCGCTTAGGGGAATTCGAAATCGGGCCCGCGTGGCAGAATTTCCCTGCGCTTCGTGTGGTTTTATGTCCAGTGCCCTCGCAAATTCCAATGGCCTCACATCCAGCAATTCCAGCGCCTTGCCCACAGTACCGTGTGCCACAAATTCAACGTCAAGAATTGGGGTTTCCAAGGTTAGATCGGCTACATGCAACCGGCCTTCACTCAATTGCAACCCGCCAGTCGTCGCCTGCTCTACGGTTAACTCGAATTGCCGGCCATCTATATGGCCGGTGCCTTTGGCGTCTCTGAGCAGCGGCATTTCACCAAAATATTTTGAGGACACATTCTCGAATTTCCAATCCAATCGAGCCATGCCAGGCCGCGGCGACGAGCGTTCCAAATCACCCGGCCGCAGATCGACGGAAATGCGGCCTTCATTGACGGATCCGCCTACAATATTCGCCAGAACCCAGGTCCTGGCATTAACCCCAATACCCACGGGCCAATAGGTCGACAGTTTGTTTATGGAAAGGTCCGTAAATCCAACTTTAGCCTGAAGGGATATTCCGTCACTGCTTTTCGACCACAGACCCTCCGCTCGAGCATTCAGCCCCCCGCCAAGGTCCAGACGTAGGTCTGCAACCGTCAATTGCGAAAATTTGTCTGCAAAATGTCCCTTGGCTGACATCTCATTGATTTCCAAGGGATTACTCTGTGGACCCGGCACCAATATGCTTCCCGGTCCGGTTGTGACATCAAAGCGCAGGCTGTCCAGGTCACCATCGGAAGATATAGAAAGATCAACACGTCCAGCGGCCACAACCTCCTGGCCAAGCATGAATTCCAATTTGGGACTGCCAATCGCCTTGGCTAAACCGGCAATGTGGACTTCGGCGAAATTGACGGCAGCGATCAAGGGGGAAGCTTCGTTCTGATACAATGCGGAAACGCCAAATGCAGCCTCTGACTGGCCAATACGGAGCCGTGTTGAAAGACGCAAAGCGATGCCATCATCTTCCTGACGCAACCGCAAATTAGCTGACGGAAGAGACAAGCGCAGGTCCGAAGTTAAATCATGAAACGATAGATTAGCACCCCGCACGCTCAACTCTCGTAAATCACCGAACGTCTCGGCACTCGCACCACCTGCCTTCTCGTTAAATATTGCCGGGTTGAAGACAACCCCCACGCGATCAGGGTTCCCGCTAGTTCCCCCATCGTCCGTGATTACGATTTGTCCGCCTTCTTGGCGCAAAAAGCGCAATTTCGGATCGATCAGTTCCAAGCCAGTCACTCGAATCCGCCCAGCCAACAACTCTTGGCTATCGAAAACGACGGACATGCGTGGCACCAGAATCAATTCCGCTCCCCGCTGGTCCACGAATCTGGCACCTACCACCACCAGATCAAGTTTTTTTTGCCACCCTTCCCAACTCAACACGGCGTCGTCAAATCGCACACGATAACGCCAGGTCGGATCGTTTATGAAATCTTCCAAATAGGGCGCTAATGATGCCAATGAAACCGGACCACGCGCCAGCATCACGCCCGCACCGATCAATGCCAGGATGATCATTGAAAGAAAGGCGGTGACGGCTTTCCCCAGAATACTGCCGGTTCGTTTTAGCAATTTGTTCGATCTATCGATGCATACCGATTTTCAAGGGCCTCAAAATTATCGTGTCACATCACGACAGTGCGTGCCGCACCTTAGGGAAGACCTCCTCCGCCATCAAATGAAAGGTCTCTAACACCTGGGTTTGGGGCATACCGACGCCTTGCACGCTCATAATAATGTGGTTGACGCCTAGCACTTGGTTGTAGCGCAGTATTTCCGCCGCCACTTCGTCCGGATCACCAACGATAAAACGATCCCGCGCCAAATCTTCATAATCCATGGTGATATTCTGGTCGCCCTTGGCCATTGCCTTATCTTGTCCCCAGGATTGATACAAATCATACTGCCGTTTGATGTAAGGTGCCGCAATCTGCACTGCCTCGTCATGGCTACGGGCACAAAACACCTCGCGGCGCATGGGTAGTTCCTCCGGAAACGGCCGGCGGACACGTTCTAGCTCCGCCCGGTAGAGGTCCATCTGACGGACAAATGTTTCCAGGTTTTGATGGGGCGCGAGATACCAGCAATCGCCCAGTCGCGCAGCTCGCTTGACTGCAATGTCCGCGTTGGCCCCAATCCAGATTGGCGGATGCGGCCGTTGCACCAAGGGCAGAGAAAGAGCGGCTCCATCAAGTTCGAAATGGCCGCCACTGATCGACACCCGGCCACCTGCCCACAAGGCCTTGATGGCCTCCAAATTTTTTTCGAAGCGGGCAACGCCTTCCCCTTTCCTGA